>NZ_JBJDRJ010000063.1:0-15205 GCF_044987415.1 Microbacterium sp. ZW T5_45
CCCCCCTCCCGAAACCTCCTCACCGAAAGCATCCCCACTGTGAGCAGCTTCTCCATCGGCGACACCGACTTCCTCCGTGATGGCCGGCCGCACCGCGTGATCGCGGGCGCCATCCACTACTTCCGGGTGCACCCGGATCAGTGGGCAGACCGCATCCGCAAGGCGCGCCTGATGGGGTTGAACACGATCGAGACCTACGTCGCCTGGAACGCGCACGAGCCGCGGCGAGGCGAATGGGACTCGACGGGATGGAACGACCTCGGTCGGTTCCTCGACCTGGTCTCCGCCGAGGGCATGGACGCGATCGTCCGCCCCGGCCCCTACATCTGCGCCGAGTGGGACAACGGCGGCCTGCCCGTCTGGCTGACCGGCGACGGGCGCGAGCTCCGCTCCTCCGAACCCGCCTACCTCGCAGATGTGAGCGAGTATCTGCGTCGCGTGTATGAGATCGTCGTCCCCCGCCAGATCGACCGCGGCGGCCCTGTGGTGCTCGTGCAGATCGAGAACGAATACGGCGCCTACGGTTCCGACAAGGACTACCTCCGCGAGCTCATCCGCGTGACCCGTGACGCCGGGGTCACCGTGCCGCTGACGACCGTGGATCAGCCCACGGACCAGATGCTCGACGACGGCAGCCTGCCGGAGCTGCACAAGACCGGTTCCTTCGGCTCGCGCAGCACCGAGCGCCTCGCGACGCTGCGTCGCCACCAGCCGACCGGTCCCCTGATGTGCTCGGAGTTCTGGGACGGCTGGTTCGACTGGTGGGGCGGGGTGCACCACACGACCGACACCGCGGCCGCAGCATCCGATCTCGACGATCTGCTGGCGGCCGGCGCATCCGTGAACATCTATATGTTCCACGGCGGCACGAACTTCGGACTCACGAACGGCGCGAACGACAAGGGCCGCTACCTGCCCATCACGACGTCCTATGACTATGACGCGCCGCTCGACGAAGCCGGGAACCCGACCGAGAAGTTCTTCGCGTTCCGCGACGTGATCGCGAAGTACGCCCCCGTACCCGAGGAGGTTCCCGCCTCTCGCTCCGAGGCCCCCGCGTTCCGCGTCGACCTCACGCCCGCGGGATCGTGGACGGATGCCGTCGCCACGGGCGACACCGCCGACCGGCCCCGCACTTTCGACGAGCTCGAGCACCTCAGCGCACTCGTGCGCTACGACGTCGCGCTGCCCTCCGGCGCCGGCGGCCTTCTCCTGATCGACGAGGTACGCGATCTCGCCTGGGTGAGTGTCGACGGCACACCCGTCGGTACGATCTCGCGCACTCGGCATGATCGTGCGCTCGCGATTCCCGCCGGCGCGGTGCTGAGCATCCTCGTCGAAGATCAGGGACGGGTGAACTACGACCACCGCCTGGGCGAGGAGAAGGGCATCGTCGGCACCGTCACGCTGGACGGCGCCGCGCTCTCGGGGTGGCACTCGACGCCGCTGGACGTCGCCGAGATCGCCCGCACCGCCTCCTTCGGCACCGCAGAGGCCGGACCCGCGGCCTGGACGGCGCGGTTCAACCTGGACGAGCAGAGCGATCTCTTCCTCGACACAGAAAACTGGTCGAAGGGGTACGCCTTCGTCAACGGCTTCTTCCTGGGGCGATACTGGCGCAACGGGCCGACGCGCACCCTGTACGTCCCGGCCCCCGCGACGCGGGCGGGCGCGAACGAGCTCGTCGTCCTCGAGCTCGAGCAGGTGCTGACACCGGAGGCGGCGTTCGTGCCTGCGCTCGCGCTCGGCGTCACCGAGGAGTGAGCGCTCGACGCACAGGGAACGCCCAGGAAGGCGTAAAATTCCCTGTGCTCTCTTCGGAGCACTGATCGGAGAAACACCTTGAGTTCCACCACTGCACCCGCGAACCCCCGTTCGCGGGTCATCACCGCCAGTCTCATCGGCACGACGATCGAGTTCTACGACTTCTACGTCTACGCGACCGCTGCCGTCCTCGTCTTCCCTGTGCTGTTCTTCCCGAGCGACAACGACACCGCTTCGCTGCTCGCCTCGTTCGCCGTCTTCGGTGCCGCCATGGTCGCCCGCCCCATCGGTGCCGTGGTCTTCGGCCATTTCGGCGACAAGTTCGGTCGCAAAGCCACGTTGGTCGCCTCGCTGCTCACGATGGGCATCGCGACCTTCGTGATCGGCCTCCTTCCGACCTTCCAGCAGATCAACTGGATCGCTCCGCTGCTGCTGCTCCTGCTGCGTCTCGCGCAGGGCTTCGCTCTCGGCGGCGAATGGTCGGGAGCCGCGCTGGTCGCGACCGAGAACGCCCCGCAGGGCAAGCGCGCATGGTACGGCTCATTCCCGCAGTTGGGCGCTCCGCTCGGCTTCATCATCGCGAACGGCCTCTTCCTGCTCATCAACTGGGCCCTCCCGCACGCCGAGAACCCGCTGCTGAAGTCCGAGGCATTCCTGTCGTGGGGCTGGCGCGTGCCGTTCCTGTTCTCGGCCGTGATGGTCATCATCGGCCTGTGGGTGCGTCTGCGCCTCGTCGAATCCGACACGTTCAAGAAGGCCGAGCAGAAGGGTGCGATCCGCAAGCTCCCGCTCGCGACCGTGTTCCGTCATCACTGGAAGCAGCTGATCCTCGGCACTTTCATCATGCTGGCGACCTACGTGCTGTTCTATCTGATGACGAACTTCACGCTCACGTACGGCACGAAGGCCGCAGAGCTCGAGACGGCGTCCGCCGCGGCGCAGGCCGCCGCCGAGGCAGCCGGCAAGGCGTTCGACCCCGCCGCGTTCGCCGAGCAGTTCTACCCCGGACTCGGGTTCGGGTACACCGACTTCGTGCTCATGCAGATCATCGGCGTGGTGTTCTTCGGCATCTTCACGCTGCTGTCGGGCCCGATCGCCGATTCGATCGGCCGCCGCAAGCTGCTGCTGTGGGTCACCGGACTGATCATCGTCTTCGGCCTGTCGTTCAACGTCTTCCTCCTGCCGGCGGCCGACCCGAAGTTCACCGGCGCTCTCACGCAGGCGTTCCTCGTCTTCGGATTCATGCTGATGGGAACGACCTTCGGCCCGATGGGCGCTCTGCTCCCCGAGCTGTTCCCCACGAACGTCCGCTACTCCGGCTCGGCGATCGCGTACAACGTGTCGTCGATCCTCGGCGCCGCCGTGGCGCCGTTCATCGCGGTGGCCCTGTGGGCGGCCGTCGGCGGCGAGCCGTGGCTCGTGGGCCTCTACCTGTCGTCGATGGGCGTGCTGACGTTCCTCGCCCTCATCTGGACTCCGGAGACGAAGGACCACGACTACGACGCCGACCTCGGAGTCGCCGCAAAGGCATGAGAACGACCACATAGGAGAAGAGCCGCATCCCTTCGGGGGTGCGGCTCTTCTCACTTGTGCTCAGTACTCGGCGGTCACCGTGCGGGTGCGACCGTCCAGCGTCATGCGCCCGCCGTACGGCAGGATCCACTGCGGGCGGGTGTGCCCGAACGGCACGCCGACGCAGACGACGGCATCCGGGTTGTACCGCGTGATCGTCTCGATGGCGGCATCGCGCTGCGCGGCGCGCAGCGCATCCGCCTCATCCGGTGACGGGCGGACGTCGAAGTCGCTCACCGGTGGACGAGCGACGATCACGCCGTCGACGGCGGCCAGCACACCGCGCTCCCCCAGGTAGCGCAACCAGCGCGCGACCCAGCTCGCCGATGGGCGCTCCTCACTCGTCTCGAGAAGCAGGATGCCGCCCTCGAGTCGATCCGTGTCCGGCAACCGCCCGAGGAAACCGAGGCCGTCGATCGATTCAAGGCACCCGCCCCAGGTGACGCCGTCGACGCGTCGCGCGGGTCCCGCCCACGTCCACTCCTCCGTCGGCGTCCTGTCGCCGAACTCCGTGAGCGCTCGCGGGTCGGTCCAGCGGCGGCCGACGTCCTCCGACTCGCCCGGTTCTGTGATCTCGAGGGTGCCGCCGTCGAGCAGGAGCGCCCGCAGCGAGCGCAGGTGCACGTCGTCGACGGCCGGCCCCGGTCCGAGGTGCACGGCCGTGGAACCGCCGTAGTAGCCGCGGATTCCCAGACTCCAGAGCCAGTTGAGGATGTTGGTGTTGTCGCTGTAGCCGATGAACGGCTTGGGGTCCGCGAGCGCCGCGGCCGCATCGAGGTGGGGAACGACGCGTATCTGGTCGTCTCCCCCGATCGTCGCGAGGATCGCGCGGATGCTCGGATCGGCGAAGGCGGCATTCACGTCGGCCGCTCGCGCTTCCGGGCTCGCACCGAGCAGCCGGGTCGTCGGGAACTCGACGGGGATGAGTCCGGTGAGATCCCGCAGCCGCTGCAGCGCCTGCTCGTGCAGTTCGGGAGCCACGGCGGGGGCGGCGAAGGCCGGAGACAGCACCGCGACACGGTCGCCGGGCCGGAGCTTGGATGTCGACAGCATCCGTCCAGTCTCTCGCAACCTGACCGTCAACTCATGTTGACAAAGCGTAAAGCGTCAACAAGAATTGACGACATCGGATCGGTATCGGAGGAAGCACATGAACGCGACAGCCATCGGCGAATCCGGCGACGAACCCCTCGCCGAACTGCATCGTCTCGCCGGTCTCCGGCAGGAGATCGCCCGCAGCGAAGAGGCTCAGGTGCGCAGGGCGCGTAATCTGGGGTATTCGTGGCAGGCCATCGCCAGCGCTCTGGGCGTCTCGAAGCAGGCGGTCCATCGTCGTTTCGGCCGCAGGTGATCCGCACACAGCCCACCCACAGAATCCGCGTCGACACGAAGTACGGTCGAAGCATCCCCTTCTCAGAACGAGGTTCCGCATGTCCCGCACGGCGACCGATCGTCGGCGTGGACGCGGCGCGCAGCAGGACGGCCCGCGCGCCACGTTCCGCCAGCTCCTCCCCTTCCTGTTCGAGCACAAGCGCACGCTGATCGTCGTCGCCGTGCTCAGCGTCTTCGGCGCGGCGACCTCGCTCGCGCAGCCGCTGCTCGTCGGCCAGGTCATCGAGGCCGTACAGAGCGACGCCGGACCCGGCATCCTCGTCTGGCTGCTGGTGGGCTTCGTGATCGTGTCGTCGATCATCTCGGGCTACCAGCACTATCTCCTGCAGCGCACGGGCACGGCCGTCGTGCGCTCGAGCCGACGCCAGCTCATCGCGCGGATCCTGCACCTGCCGATCAGCGAGTTCGATGCACGTCGCACCGGAGACCTCGTCTCGCGGGTCGGCACCGACACGACGCTGCTGTATGCGGTGCTCACGCAGGGATTGGCGGATGCCGTCGGCAACGCGATCCTGTTCCTCGGCGCCCTGATCGCCATGCTCGTGATCGACCCCGTCCTCCTGCTGCTCATCGTGGTCGTGATCGGCACCTCGGTCGTCGTGGTCGTCGCCCTCAGCGGCCACATCCGCACCGCCTCGACCGCGCAGCAGATCAAGGTCGGCGAGCTCGCCTCCGGAGTGGAGCGCGCCGTCGGCTCCATCCGCACGGTGCGCGCCTCGGGCGCGACCGACCGGGAGACGGCGTCGGTCTCGGTGCTCGCCGAGGAGGCCTACGGGATCGGCGTGCGGATCGCGAAGGTGTCGTCGCTCGTCGTCCCGATCGCCGGCATCGCCCTGCAGCTGTCGCTCATCGTCGTGCTCGGGGTCGGCGGATTCCGCGTCGCCGACGGCGCGATCAGCATCGCGTCGCTGATCACCTTCATCATGTTCCTGTTCATGCTGGTGATGCCGCTCGCGTCGACGTTCGGAGCCATCACCTCGGTCAATCAGGCCCTCGGCGCGCTCGGACGCATCCAGGAGGTCCTGGACCTCCCCACCGAGACGCAGTCCGACGCCGCCGTCGCCGCATCGCTCCCCCGCTCCGACGACGACGCGCACAGCCCGGCGCTCGAGTTCCGCGACGTGCGCTTCCGCTACCCCGACAACGTCGTGGCAGCGCGGGAGAAGGCCACCACGGAGGCACGGGCACTGTTGGCCGATGCCCACCTCGATCAGGCGCCGTCAGCGCCTGCCACCGAGGCCCGCGATGTGCTGCGCGGCGTGTCCTTCGCTGTGCCGAGGGGATCCCGGGTCGCGCTCGTCGGCCCCAGCGGCGCCGGGAAGAGCACGATCCTCTCCCTGGTCGAGCGGTTCTACGACCCGACCGGCGGATCCATCCGGGTGAACGGGCACGATGCACGCACCTATCCCCGCGACGAGCTGCGCGCGCTGTTCGGCTACGTGGAGCAGGATGCGCCCACTCTCGCCGGCACGCTCGCCGACAACCTGCGGCTCGCGGCCCCTGAGGCGACGGATGCCGACTGCGAACGGGTCCTCCGCGCCGTGAACCTCGGCGACGTGCTCGAACGGTCGGCGCTCGGACTTCAGGCACCCGTCGGCGAGGACGGGGTCATGCTGTCCGGCGGCGAGCGCCAGCGCCTCGCGATCGCGCGAGCGCTGCTCACCGAGGCGCCGATTCTGCTGCTGGATGAGTCGACCTCGTCACTGGACGGCGTCAACGAGCAGCGCATGCGCGAGGCGATCGACGCCGTCGCGACCGATCGCACGCTGGTGGTCATCGCCCACCGGCTGTCGACCGTGGTCGACAGCGATCTCATCGTCGTGCTGCAGAACGGCGAGGTCGTGGGGCAGGGCACGCACGCCGAGCTCGTGGAGAGCACGCCTCTGTACCGCGACCTGGCGAGGCACCAGCTGCTGGCGTGAGCCTGACGCGTTTCGTCTCGTCGCTGCGCTCCTCGCTCAACGACCGAAGCACCCCGCTCGTTGAGCGAGCGCAGCGAGACGAAACGTCCGGGCCCTCCACACGTTTCGTCTCGTCGCTGCGCTCCTCGCTCAACGAACGAAACGCCCCCGCTCGTTGAGAGAGCGCAGCGAGACGAAACGCCCTCACGGTCCCCCTCACCCCGGACGTCGCGTGCGTGCGCTCCATCCTTTGACCGCATCCAGCCCACTCTCGATGAAGGCGAGCCGCTTCGCGTGGCTCCATCCCTGGATCCGCTTCTCCCACGCGAAGGCTTCATCGATGCGCGCGAACTCCTCCCTCCACAGCAGCCTCACGGGAAGCCGGCGACGAGTGTACGCACTGCCCAGCCCGACCTGATGCTGGTCCAATCGACGTCCGAGGTCTCGCGTGCTCCCCACGTAGAGCGTGCCGTCGGAGCACTCGAGGATGTACACGTATGCCATAGCGACACGGTAGACACGGCATCCGACATCCGGGCGTTTCGTCTCGTCGCTGCGCTCCTCGCTCAACGACCGAAGCACCCCGCTCGTTGAGCGAGCGCAGCGAGACGAAACGCCCTCACCGCACGACGCGTTTCGTCTCGTCGCTGCGCTCCTCGCTCAACGACCGAAGCACCCCCGCTCGTTGAGCGAGCGCAGCGAGACGAAACGTCCGCACGGTCCCCCTCACCTCGGATGTCGCGAACGCGACGGCGGGATGCCGGAGACCACTCAGCCATGGGTTCGTCTCCGTCATCCCGCCGTCGCGGGTCCAGCTGGGGCGCCGGCTCCCCCGAACCGGCGCCCGGTCTCGTCAGGCGCGGGGCGCCGCCGCGACCCCGTGCTCGTTCCGGTCGAGCCGGTAGCGCAGCGAGGCGAGCTCGGCGCGCAGGGCTGCGGGGATGCGGTCGCCGAAGGTGTCGTAGAACTCCTCCGTGAGATCCGCCTCGGTCCGCCAGGCGTCAGCGTCGACCGAGAAGAGCTCCTCGAGGTCGGCATCCGGAAGGTCGAGACCGTCGAGGTTCAGATCCGTCGTGCGCGGCAGACGACCGATCGGGCTGTCGACGGCGTCGACCTCTCCCGAGATCCGACGGATGATCCAGTCGACCACTCGCGAGTTGTCACCGAAGCCGGGCCAGAGGAAGCGGCCGTCCGCGCCGCGACGGAACCAGTTGACCTGGAAGATGCGCGGGGCGCGATCGAACCGCAGGCCACGGCCGACCTTCAGCCAGTGTCCGAAGTAGTCGGCCATGTTGTACCCGCAGAACGGCAGCATGGCGAACGGGTCGCGGCGCAGTTCACCGAGCGTGCCCTCGGCGGCGGCCGTGCGCTCCGAGGAGATGTTCGAGCCGAGGAATACGCCGTGCGTCCAGTCCGTCGCCTCGACGACGAGGGGGACGTTGCTCGCGCGGCGACCGCCGAACAGGATCACGTCGAGGGGGACGGCGGACTCCCAGTCGTCGGAGATCTGCGGGCACTGCGCGGCGGACACCGTGAAGCGGGAGTTCGGGTGCGCTGCCGGACGGCCGGAGTCGGGCGTCCAGGGCTTGCCCTCCCAGTCGATGAGGTTCGCCGGCGCTTCGTCCGTGAGGCCCTCCCACCACACGTCGCCGTCCGGACGCAGCGCGACGTTCGTGAAGATCGTGTTGCCCCACAGCGTCTCGACCGCGGTGACGTTGGTCGACTCCCCCGTGCCCGGCGCGACACCGAAGAAGCCCGCCTCGGGATTGATCGCCCAGAGGCGCCCGTCCTCGCCGGGGCGGATCCAGGCGATGTCGTCGCCCAGGGTCTCGACGCGCCAGCCCGGAATCGTGGGGCGCAGCATGGCGAGGTTCGTCTTGCCGCACGCCGACGGAAAGGCCGCGGCCACGTGGAAGGCGCGACCCTGCGGGTCGATCACGCGGATGAGGAGCATGTGCTCGGCCAGCCAGCCCTGATCACGCGCGATCACCGAGGCGATGCGCAGCGCGAAGCACTTCTTCGCCAGGATAGCGTTGCCGCCGTAACCCGATCCGAAGGAGTGCACCTCGAGGTCGTCGGGGTAGTGGACGATGTACTTCTCGTCGTTGCACGGCCATTCGACGTCGGCGGCGCCGTCGACCAACGGGGCTCCGACGGAATGCAGGGTCTTGACCCAGTCCGCGCCGTTGGCGATCTCGCGGGTCACCGCGTCGCCCACACGGGTCATGATGCCGATCGACGCGACCGCGTAGGCGCTGTCGGTGATCTGCACCCCGATGTGCGAGAGGGGTCCGCCGACACGGCCCATCGAGAACGGCACGACGAACATCGTGCGTCCTCGCATGGACCCCTCGAAGAGGCCGGTCGTCTTCTCGCGCATGAGCGCGGGGTCCGCCCAGTTGTTCGTGGGACCGGCATCCTCCTCGCGCGCGGAGGCGATGAAGGTGCGCCCCTCGGTGCGCGCCACGTCGCTGGGGTGCGAGCGGGCGAGGTAGGAACCAGGGCGCCATTCGGGATTGAGCTTGATGAGCTTGCCCTCGGCGACCAGGCCGCGCAGCAGCCAGTCGTTCTCGGCGCGCGAGCCGTCGACCCAGTGCACACGGTCGGGCTTCGTCAGCGCTGCGACGCCGTCGACCCATGCAGCCAGCTCGGCCATCGCGGGGGTGTCGTAGGTCGGCGCCGCTCCGAACGTGCGCACGGGGGTGACGGATGCTGCGCGGGGGGTGAAGACTTCGGCGATCGCCATGACTGCTACTCCTTTGAAGTGAGGCCGGTACATTCATCTTCTTCCGTCTTTCGAGAGACTTATCGAGATATCACTCGTAAAGAACGGTGATTCTTATCGATATGATCAAGGAATGGCGACCTCCGGCATCCATCTCACGACTCTCGGCCACCGCATCCGTCATCACCGCCTTGAGAACGGGTTCACGCTCGACGAGCTGGGCGCGCTCGTCGGCGTCGCGGGTTCGCAGCTGAGCCTGATCGAGAACGGCAAACGCGAGCCGAAGCTCTCGCTGTTGCAGGCGATCGCGCACGCGACGCGCACCGAGGTGACCGACCTCATCTCCGGAGAGCCGCCGAACCGTCGCGCGGCCCTCGAGATCGAGCTCGAGCGCGCGCAGGAGAGTCCGGTGTTCCGCCAGCTGGGGATCGCGCCCGTGCGGGTGACGAAGGGCATGAGCGATGACACCATCGAGTCGGTCCTGGGTCTGCACCGCGAGCTCCAGCGCCGGGAGCGCGAGGCGATCGCGACGCCCGAAGAGGCCCGCAGGGCGAACACCGAACTGCGATTGCGGATGCGCGCGCAGAACAACTACCTCGGCGACATCGAGAAGCTCGCCGAGAAGCACCTGCGCGCCGCAGGACACGTGCAGGGGGCGCTCACCCACCGCACCGTGAGCATCATGGCCGAGAAGCTGGGCTTCGAGCTGATCTACGTCAACGATCTGCCGCACTCGACCCGGTCGGTCACCGATCTGGAGAACGGCCGCATCTACCTCCCGCCGGCTTCCATCCCCGGCGGGCACGGTCTGCGCTCGATGGCGCTGCAGGCGATGGCGCATCGGCTGCTCGGCCACACGCAGCCCACCGACTACGCCGACTTCCTGCAGCAGCGGCTCGAGATCAACTACTTCGCGGCGGCCTGCCTGATGCCCGAGACCGCGGCCATCGCCTTCCTGCAGCAGGCGAAGAAGGACCGCAACCTCGCAGTCGAGGACTTCCGCGACGCGTTCGGCGTCACGCACGAGGCCGCGGGGATGCGCATGACGAACCTGCTGACCGAGCACCTCGGCATGTCACTGCACTTCCTGCGGGTCGATGAGACTGGCGCGATCACGCGGGTCTACGAGAACGACGACCTCCCCCTGCCCATGGATGTGACCGGTGCTGTGGAGGGTCAGCGGGTGTGCCGCAAGTTCCAGGCCCGTGGCGCCTTCACCCAGCAGAACCGCACGACCGAGCACCACCAGTACACCGACACCCCTTCGGGCACCTTCTGGTGCTCGACGCAGACCGGCTCATCCGGCGACGGGGAGTTCTCGATCACGGTGGGCGTGCCGTTCGACGACGCGCGCTGGTGGCGCGGGCGCGAGACCGCCGATCGCGCGGTGTCGACGTGCCCGGACGAGGCGTGCTGTCGGCGTCCGCCGGCGGAGCTCGCCGAGCGGTGGAGCGGTCGGGCGTGGCCGAGCGCCCGCGTGCACACGCACATGTTCTCGCCGCTCCCCCGCGGCGCGTTCCCCGGGGTCGACGACAACGAGGTCTACAACTTCCTCGGCCGTCACGCCGACGAGTGACGCGGAGGGTCAGGCGCTGACGAAGTCGCCGTACCGGCGCAGGGCTTGGGCGACGCGGTCGTCGTCCGCGACCTCGAAGAGCTCGCCCACCGGCGCGTCCTCGTGCCGGTGCACGGCTGCCGAGTGCGTCCAGGCTCCGACGATCCGGCCCGCAGACACCAGGCTCGCTCTGACCATGCCGTTGCGGCCCGGTCCGATGCTCGCCCTCGCCTCGGCATCCGCCACCGGCGAGCGGTCTGCGTAGGAGATGTAGTACTCGTCGAACATCGGCAGCGCCAGCATCCGCTCGTCGCTCGCGCCCGGACTCCGGCGAGGACGCGCGGCGGACACGAAGAGGTCGTCGTCGAACTCGGCGATGCGGTGCCGGGCACGCTCGAGGGCCTGGCGGGCGACGCCCAGTGCCAGGCCCGACCACCAGGCGAAGTCGGCGACGCCGGCGGGTCCGTGACCGTCGATGTAGCGGACGAAGAGCTCGCCGAGCGGATCCTCCGGTGTCACGTCTTCCGTGATGTGGTTGGCCGCCGCCACGAAGAGCTGTTCGCGGGAGACAGCCCCGGCCCGGGGCACGACGGGCCCCTGGACGAGGATGCCGTCGAGGCACAGCGCTCCGAGGATGTGCACGCCGCGCTGCCCGGAGGGATCGATGCCGAGAGCCGCGATGTCGTCGAACAGCTGCGCACGAGTGCGGCCGCCGTCGGCGAGCCGCGGCGCGATCGATCGCGCGACCCGGCCGAGCATCTCGTCGTCGACGCCCAGCTGGCGTTGGCGACCGGCGGCCTGACGGCGCTGGCGATCGGCGGTGACCGAGAGGACCCAGCGCAGATCGGCCGCCGGGATGATGTGGAGCGTCCCGCGCATGGTCCAGGAGCGCACGAGAGCGCCGGTCGCGAAGGCGCGGTCGACCGTCGAGAGCGTCGGCGAGCCGGTCGATCGGATGCCGAGCGCCCATCGCCCCGCGACGAAGTCCTGCGCCGGCACGGCGAGCATGTGCCGCGCCGCGTCGACGACCGTGCGCGTCGACGCGGTCAGGCGATGGGATCGCAGGCGCTCGGAGAGCAGAGTGCTGGTCGTCATGGGTTCATCCTGCCCGCTCGCGCTCCCTGGGCGCGAGACGCGCGAGTCAGAACTCGGCCGAGAAGGCGCCGTCGCTCTTGAGCAGCTGGCCCGAGACCCACCTTCCCTCTTCGGAGAGGAGGAAGGCGACGACCGCGGAGATATCGCGGGGTGTGCCCAATCGCCCCAGTGGTGTGGCCTCGCCGAGGGCGGTCCGGATGCCGTCGTCCATCCAACCCGTGTCGACCGGCCCGGGGTTCAGGACGTTGGCGGAGATGCCGAGGGGCCCGAGTTCGCGTGCCGCCGAGATGACCAGGCGGTCGAGAGCACCCTTGGACGCCCCATAGGGAAGGTTCCCCGTGACGTGATCGCTGGTCAGCGCCACGATCGCCCCGCCGGACGTCGCCTGGCGGGCGAACGCCGCGATCAGCAGAAGGCTGGCGCGAGCGTTCACGGCCATGTGCCGGTCGAAGCTCTCGGCTGTCGTGTCGAGGATGCCGGACTCGACGTCGTGCGCGTGGCTGAGGATCAGCGCCTCGAGTGGACCGTGCCGTCTGGTCGCTTCGGCGACGAGAGCATCCGGCGCGTCGGGCTCGGAGAGGTCCGCGACGATGTCGGCGTCGGCGAGGTCGCTGGTGACGACGGTCCAGCCGCCGGCGCGAAGGCGGGGCGCGATGCCGGCGGCGATGCTGTTCGCACGGGCGGCACCGGTGAGCAGGGCGACAGGCATCCGATCACCCTACTCTCGACGTCGTGGCTGCCTGCGCCGTGCGAGAGGCGGTGCGGACCGATCCCGCGGTGCGGAGGAACACGATGATCCAACTGAAGATGAGGATCGCGGCGATGAGCTCGACCGCGGTGAGGTTGTAGTAGCCGACGGCGAACAGTACCGCCAGCACGACGATCACGACGACATAGGCCCAGCCGAACAGGACGAACACCTGAGGGACGCCGCGCAGGAACCACGGCAATCCGACCACGACGACCGCATAGACGACCGCCATGCCGGTGGCGACGGTGTTGTGGATGACGAAGAACTCATCGACCGGGAAGATGCCGACGCAGGCGAGGAACAGTCCCATCAGGATGAGACCGGCGCGCACGAGCGTGCGGCCCCGGCGGTCGTGTTCGTCGTCGACCGGCAGGCCCGCCGTCGCGTAGCGGGAGATGGTGGTCACCATGACGCCGGCGATGATCAGCGTGACGTTGAAGGCGATCGAGCCGTTGTTGGTGCTCATCCCCAGGGCCGACAGATTGTCGCGCCACCAGTGCGGATCGCTCGACGCGAGCATCGCTGCGAAGGCGCCGACCACGAGGAACACCGCGAGCACGAGCGAGAGCGACATCGGGGTGAGCGCCGCGGCGCTGAGGAAGCACACGTAGGCAGTGAGTGCGATGGCCACCGCGACGAGTATCGCCCCGGGGAAGGCGAAGACGGGGGCACCGACGAAGCTGAGTTCGAGCAGCTTCGAGATCCCCGACCAGCCGAGGTAGGCGATCGCAGCGTGCGCGAAGGCGATCGCGGCGAGGTCGTACCAGCGCAGTCGGTCTCCGGGTACGGCGAAGCCGTCGCGGGGTACGTCGGGGCTGTCGATCTCCGGACGCATGAGGAAGCGCCCGAGCGCGAAGGACAGGACCGCCGTGATCGCGCCGCCATACGCGGCCGCAGCGCCGATCGAGCCGGTACCGCTGATCGACAGCTCATGCCCGAAGAACACAGGGAACGCGATCGCGAAACCGATGAGGAGGAACAGCGTCCCGACGATCAGGGCCGTGGTCTCGAAGACGGACGGTGCGGTGTCGGGTCCGCGGAGCTGGCGCAGAGTCTGCAGGATGCGTTCGCCGAGTGCTCTCATCTGGTCGACCTCCGCTCCACATCCTAGGAGGGGCGCGGAAGGCCCGGGGCGCGCAGGCGTCGCGGGTACGCTGAAGGGCATGCCTGAGATCGTCCCCGCGCGCGCCGTCCTCCTCGACATGGACGGGACGCTCGTCGATTCGACGGCGGTGGTCGAGCGGCTGTGGGTGGAGTGGGCACGACCGCACGGCATCGCGCCCTCCCGAGTGCTCGAGGTCGTGCACGGGCGGCAGGGGCATCAGAGCATGGCGATCATGCTGCCGGAGCGGGATCACGCGATCAATCTGCGCGAGAACGAGGTCATGCTCGCCACAGAGGCCGAGGACGTCGACGGCGTCGTCGAGATCCCCGGCGCCGGAGTGTTCCTCGAGGCCCTGCGGTCCTTCCCCCATGCGATCGTGACCTCGGCGAACGTACCTCTGATGACGGCGCGGATGACCGCGGCGGCGCTGAGCGTGCCGCCGATCTTCGTAACCGCCGAGAGCGTCTCCGCATCGAAGCCGCATCCGGAGGGCTTCCTGTTGGGTGCGAGCCTGCTCGGCGCGGATGCTGCGGACTGCGTGGTGTTCGAGGACTCCGCAGCCGGTGTGCAGGCCGGCAAGGCCGCCGGGATGCGCGTCATCGGAGTCGGACCGCACGCAGCGGGCTACGAGCCCGACTTCCACGTCGACGATCTGACGCAGGTCACGGTGGTGCCGGACGGCGACGGGTTCGTGTTGTCGATCGGCTGACAGCCAGATGGTGCCGTGGCGAGCCCCAGGAGCGGCTGATCTCGCTCGGCGTGCCGACGGGGGCGCCACGGAATCTGGGTATGTGCTCGCGAGAAGGGCGGCGGGCGCTCGCGCAACGTGGCTCATGATCCGGCATTGCGGCCGGAACGTCAGGGCATCTGGCCCCGGAAGACGGCGCATGCTCGCACACCCTGGCGCGGGATCCGGGGCGCCACTCTGTCCTGCGGTGCTGTTCCGCGGCTGCGTGCGGCTCAGAAGGGTGGGGTGGGTTGCTGGTGAATCCGGTGGGGGTGGTGATTTCGACGGTGTGGTCGGGTCTGGTGCGGTAGATCGCTTTGGTGCGATGTCGGTGCACGTGGTCCCGGGGGCAGAGGGGTCGCAGGTCGGCCAGATTCGTGTTCCCGCCGTGGGCCCAGGGGCGGTCGTGGTCGATGTCCGCGTCGACGGCGAGGCGGGAGCATCCGTCGCGGGAGCAGGTGCCGTGGTGCAGGATCAGCCAGTCGCGTTGGGCGCGGGTGGGCCGGTAGCTGCGGCGATCCATATCGATCACGACACCCGTGATGGGGTCGGTGATGATGCGGTGGAAGGTGGTCGTGTCGAGGAACAGTTGCTTCGCGGTGAGCGGGTCGATCGTGT
>NZ_JBJDRJ010000064.1:0-12872 GCF_044987415.1 Microbacterium sp. ZW T5_45
AGGACAAGTCGTCACGAACTGGATGAAAGCCCTCGAACAACTCGCCCTCGTCTATCCCGAGCGCATCGAGCCCTACCTCTAACCGTGAGACCCCGACTCCTTACACACACAACTTGACAAGCTCCGGGGTCGCGGGTGAAGGTGGCCCCGTCGGCGCTGAAGATCACCGCCTCCTCATCGACACGATCCCGCTCGTCCAGGCGCGGGTCCCACGGGTCGAGATCATCCGCACTCAACGACCCATCCGTGTCGGGTTCCGTGGTGTCGAGGGCGGGTTCGCGGGTGTCACGGTCGGCGATCACCTGCTGCGACATGCGCGTGATCCGGTCCTGGATCGCGACCGCGATCCACTCCGGCAACACCGCCGTCAGGATCGCCAGCCCATCGTCGAGGGACCGCACCGTCACGGACCTCTCCCGCGCGGCACGCTTGTGCCGGTCGGTGACGGTCTCCCCGACGAGGGAGGACGCGACCTCCCGCGCATGCACCCGCGTCCGCGCGGCGGTGTCGGTCTCTGCGACGGGGAGCACTGCGGCCTCGAACAGCCCCATCAGTGCCGCATCCGCTGTCCCTGCGCTGATCGCTTCGGCGATCACTTCCGAGGCCCGTGCGATCTCCCGCACATGCGCGGCCGACAGCTTCCCGGCCCGCGCGGCGGTGCGCACGGCGGGAAGCCAGTCCCGCACCCGACGGGCATCCGTGAACGCGTACTCCATCGACCCCTTGGACACGTGCCCTGCGGCGGAGAACTCCGCGACCATCGACCGGTAGATCGCCTCCCGATGCCGCGGGAACTCGACCACATCACGATCATGCAGATCGACCTGCTCCATCAACAGACCCGCCGCAACCGCCTCCAACGCCGCGATCCGCTCCCGCACCTCGACCCAGGACGCGAGAACCCGCTCACGCTCCCGGAACTCGAGATCCAGATCAGCCGCCGTTTCCATGAACCGAGCATAGAACAAAAATACGAAATATGGAAGGGGCTAGGTCCTGAAAGTCTCGAATATATCACTACCAATCCGTCGGGAACTCGTCCCGGCCACGGAGCCGATCGATCTCGCGACGTTCCCTCTTCGTCGGTCTCCCGGCTCCGCGATCGCGCAGGCCGAGCGCCGCCTGCGGTTCTCTTGCCGGTGTGCGATCCTCGTAGGCGGCCGCCGCCAGAGGGGCGCCGACGCGCTTCACCAGGAGCTGTCGGACGATGAGGATCCGGTCGAATCCCGAGACGCGAATGCGCACCTCGTCGCCGACGCGGATCGCTTGGGCTGCCTTCGCCTTCTCGCCATTGACCCGGATATGCCCGGCGCGGCATGCAGTGGTCGCGGCGGAGCGGGTCTTGTAGGCGCGAACGGCCCAGAGCCAGCTGTCGATGCGGGCGGAGTCCATCAGATCACCTTACGACGCGAGCCGGTGGCCCACACTGCTCGGGGAGAGCGCGACAAGCGCGCCCGCGACGATGAGGCCCTGGCCCAGCGTGTAGGTCAGCATGACGGCCGGGCTGCTCCAATCCGGGAGCGCATTGGGGAGGAACAGCCTGATCGCGAGGATCGTGTCGCTGGTCAGGAAGAAGGCGCCGCCGACCGCCACGAGCGGCACGGTGCGTGCTGCGGACGCGGCCGTCCCTGCGAGAACCAACCCGTATGCCGCGACCGCGAGCAACAGGCCGCCGACATGCGGGCCGAGGAACGACAGCATCCCGATCCACCACAGCCCGTAGATCAGCGTCCACCAGGGAAGTCGTCGCCGCGCCAGATGGCGGATGAAGAGCGCGATGTAGATGATGTGCGCGATGCCGAAGAAGCCGAGCATGAGCGGCAGCTCGGGTGCGTCGGGGAAGAGGGTCCCGGCGGAGTCTCCGAGCCAGGAGAACAGCAGAGCTGCGAGAAGCAGAGCTACTGATGCCCGATCGGTGATGTGTCGGATTCTGAGGATCACAGGGATCGCGAGCGACGGCATCAGCAGGAGCTTCGTGGGACCGGCGAGGTCGTTGTGGATCGCCAACAGCGCCACGTGTACCGCCGAGACGGCGACATAGGGCGCGAACGCGAGAAGCAGTCGTCGGCGAGGCATCAGGATTCGACGGTGACCTGCTCGATCGTGTCACCTTCGCCGAGGTGCACGGCTGGCCAGTAGCCCTCGGGGAAGTGCGAGCCGCAGGTGTCGAGGAGATGCAGCACGATCGTCCCGTCGGCGGCTGCCTCGATCGTCTCGAGGGTGAGATCTTCTGCGGCCTCGTCGAGTTCGTGCGGTTCAGGTTCGCCGGTGCTGAAGGCCGTGACGACGGCATCCGAGGCGACTCGCTGCAGCGCGTCGATCCGCGCGACGACATCGCGGACGCGGGGGAGGAGAGGGGTGATCTGCGACGGCGCGGTTCCTTCGATCATGAGCTCGAGGTCGCCGGCATCCGTCTCGATCGTTCCGGCGTACCAGTCGTGTGTGAGGATGATGCCGTCCTCGAGGTCGGTGGTCGCGCGGGCGAGACGGCCGAGGGTGGGGTCGTCGACGACCGGATGCTGTTCGCTCATGTGTCCACGCTAGCGGTCAGGTCGTGAGGTCCAGGGTGACGAGTGCGCGTCCCGGCTTCATCGTCGCGGCCTCGACGAATCCGGCGCGGAGGAACGTGCTGAGGGCGCCGTGGTAGAGGTCGTTGCTGCGGACCGAGGTGCCGCCGTTGTCGATCGGGTAGCCCTCGATGAGTCGGGCGCCGGAGTCGCGGGCGACGTCGATCGCTGCGTCGAGAAGTGTCTTGTTGAGACCCAGGCCGCGGTGTTCGCGACGCACGACGAAGCAGGTGACCGCCCAGACGGTGGGATCGTCGAGGGGTTCCGCTGAGGACTTCGCGATCATCCGGGTGTGCGGAATGCGGACCTGCGCGGTGCGGGGCCGATGCGTATCCAGCCGGCGGGTGCTCCGTCGACGTAGGCGATGAGGCCCGGCGGTGGGCCGGCGTCGAGCTCAGCGCGGAGCATCTCCATGCGCTGCTCTCGCGTCGTGGCGTTCCAGTCCTTGTTGCGGAGCACGGGCCATATGCACTGGCAGCTCGCGCCGTCGCCGCCACCTGTGAGGGCGTGCTGCACATCGTCCCAGCGCCGGATCGTGGCGGGTTCGGTCGTGATCGTCGGCATGCGGGCACGCTACGCCGGGCCTCCGACACTCGCAACGCGTCTCGGTTCGCGGACGGGCTCGGGATCAGGCTAAGATAGGGGAGTTGCCTGCGCGAGAGTGCAGATCGCAACGGGCTGTGGCGCAGCTTGGTAGCGCACTTGACTGGGGGTCAGGTGAGTTAGAGCGGCGGAGCAGCACGAAAACTAAACAACGGGATGTGGCGCAGCTTGGTAGCGCACTTGACTGGGGGTCAAGGGGTCGCAGGTTCAAATCCTGTCATCCCGACAAAAAGCCCTGGTGAGAGGCAACTTTCACCAGGGCTTCGTCGTTTCTGGGCGTGGTCACTGCCTGGTCCACTCGGCCAATACGGCTGATCTGCCCGCCGGTGAAGTGGACCACTCGCGTTTGACGCCGACGTTGCCGGAGTGGACCAAAAGGTGCCCGCGAGGTGCACCAATCTGCGGGCAGGCGGCTGCTCCGGCCCCCTTGTTTGGAGGGTCGGAGCGTGGATTCTGGTGCTCATAGACGGGGTCCGTCGCGGCGGCTGGCGTCCTTCCTTGCGGGGGCTACGGAGAGGAACTGGTTGGCCTGCCTGGCGGCTTCGGCGAGGTGCCGGTGGTCGGGGTGGAGGTAGCCCTTGGTGGTCTCGATCGACTGGTGCCCGAGGATCTCCTGGAGCACGTGCAGGGCGATGCCGGCGTCGGCCATCCAAGTCGCCCCGGTGTGCCGCAGCCCGTGGCGGGTGAGATTGCCGAACCCGAGGCGCTTCACGAGGTCGTCCCAATGGGTTGCGTCACGCACGGTCGCGGTGGTCAGAACACCGCCGCGAGGTCCGCGCAGGAGCGGGTCGCCGGGCTGTTTGTCGGCGGTGAGACGTTCCAGGACGGGTTCGAGGGCGTCGAGCATAGGCACTGGGCGGTCTCGGCGGCCTTTGGTCTGCTTGATGACGAGGCCGCCTCGGCCGGGGTAGTGCTGTCGTCTGATCCACACGATCTGGTTGTCCCAGTCCACGTCTCCCGCCCGGAGGCCGGCGACCTCGGAGCCGCGGGGGGCGAGGAGGGCTGCGAGCATGACGTGATCGGAATATGACTGGTGCACCTGCCCGCAGGCGTCGGCGAGCTTGCGCAGCGTGGCGAGGTCCGGGAGTGCGTATTGGCGCAGTGCCCCGGTGGTGTGGGTGACGTGCTTGCCGAGGTTGCGGCGCGCGCGGTGCTTGGCGGGGTTGATCGAGATGATGTCGTCGCGGACGGCTTCGTCCAGGACGCGCACCAGCGGGGCGATGGAGTTCTTGATCGTGGACGCGGAGTGCTCGGCCTCCCAGCCGTCGATGGTGCGGTCGATCATCCCCGCAGTGATCTTCGCCACCCGCACATGTCCAAGCGCGGGCAGCACCCGCAGCCGGAGCCCGGTCTCGTAGAGCTCGGCGGTGGAAGTGGGGTCCAGACCGCGCTGCCAGCGGTCGCCGATTGATGCGGCGTAGGCGGTGAGGGTGACGGTGGAGTCGGTGCCGGTCTCGGTGGCCTTGCGCATCTGGTCGAAGAACTCCTCGACCTCCTCCATCGTGCGGACGTGGCTGACCCGGCCGACGCGCTTCTTCGTGGATGGGTCGGTCCACCGCACTCGGGCGCGGAATCCCTCGGTGCGGCGTTCGACATCGGTGGTGAGACCTACGCCGACCGGCGGCATTCGGCGGTTGCGGGGGTCAGCCATGAGCGGTCTCCTGCTCGCGTACCCAGGCACGGACGGTGACGGGGTTGTACCTGTAGACGCCGCCGACCTGCACAAACGGCGGACCGACCTTCTCCCGCCGCCACCGAGACAGTGTGGCTTGGGAGACGGTCAGAAACTCGGATGCCTCCTTGGGGCACCACAGTGGCTCGAACGCGCCTATGCCGCGATCACTGGGAGGGCTCGTCATCGCCATGCACCTCGCCGGTCGTAGGGTCGGCGCCGAGGCCGGCGTAGAAGGCATCCTCAGCGGCCTGCCGGCGGGCGACATCGGCCTTCACGAACGCGCGGAAGTCCGCCGCCCGGTCCGGGATCACGGTGTCTTCGATCGTCTCCGTGGGAGTCTCGCCCGGCCACGCGGTCTGCCGGGTGGGTCGGTCGCGGTCCAGGCGGGTGCCGCAGGCGGCGACCCAGTCGCGCAGGCGTTGGCGGGCATCGGCGAAGTCCCGGTGCCATCCGTTGGGTGCCGACCCGTTCTCCTCGGGGTCGTAGGCGCACAGCCAGTGCAGATGTAGGGCGCTGAGCTCCCACAGCAGCTCGGGATGGCGGTGCCAGAACGGCGGGATCACGCTCGCGGGGAGCCCATAGGCGTGGCGCAGCCAGGTCACCCACTTGTCGAGTTCGACCCACTCGCCGGCGGCTTCATCGGCGGTGAGGAGGTTCCAATTCACTGGATGCGGCGGCTCCGCGAGCAGTTCTTCCTCCGCATCCGTGACCTCCTCATCGGCGTCATCGTGCAGCGGGGCGGGCTCGGGCTCGTCCGCCTCCGGGACGTCATCGACTTCGGCCATCATGGTCTCCTCGGTCACAGTCCGAGTGCCGGCGCTGTGGACGGGGACGGCCGGCGCGGCTCCTCATAGCTCGCGGTTGCCCGAGACGCGGCCGGAGCCGGAGCCTCCTGCTCCGCGGCGGCACGGCTGGCGCGGGGACTGCGGTCGACGTCGTAGCTGGTGCGGGCGGTGTCGTGGCCGATCTTCTTGGCGACGAACTCCTCACCCTGAACGGTCTGCCCGTCGCGCTCGTACTCGAACGGGTGCGTGTAGCCCTCGGCGACGAAGCTGTCGCCCTTCGCGAACCGGTCGTGCGCACGCTCGGCGGTGGCCCGGTAGGCCACGAGGTCGTGGAACGTGGTCTCCAGCTCGGTGAACGACCCATCCGGCTCCCGCCGGTAGTGCTCTTGCCCGACCCGGGCGTAGAACCTCGCCTCACCCTTGTTCGTGCGGCTGAGCTGTGGGTCTGAGGCGATGAACCCCGAGAACGATTCCTGCGTGCGGATCGTCATGACGACTGCCCTCCTTGACTCGACGACCCCACGGCGGGGTCTCCTTGCCAGGCAGGTGCGCGCACCCGTCCCTACGGTCGCTGTTGCAGCAGCGCCTCGACCTCTGTCCGGTCCGCGCGCAGCCTGGCCGCGTCGGGCAGCTGGGTCCAGGCGCGGAGCCTGGTGACGATGGGTGGGGCGGAGCGGAGCAGGACGAGGGCGGTGCCGAACGGGAGGGTGCGGATCGCATCGGGTGGCATGATCGGCACCCGCCGGATGGAGCGTTGCGCGGTACGGGACCCGTGGTCGCCGATCGTGGTGGAGTCGGTCACCTCGTCGCGTTCCCCGATGAGCGTGGTGAGGTCGTGGAGGTCTTTCGAGTTCGATGCCCCGCCGAGGATGATCTTCACAATGCTGGCGTCCCAGATGGCGCCGGCGGCGTTCTCGGACAACTTCTCCCGAGCCTGCGCCAGGCTTTGGAGGACGGGCATGGTGGTGATCCCGGTGCCGCCGCCGTCGGCCATCAATGTCGGCAGCGACGGGAGCGGGGCGAGGTTGCCGACTTCATCCAGCGCGAGCAGCAGCGGCGGGTCCAGGCGCGCGCCGGGGCTGGTCGCGGCGATCCGCCGGGCCGCTTCCGCGACGTCCTCCACGAATGCCGCGACAAGCGCGGCGGAGTTGTTCGCTCCCGCGCCGGTCGCGAGGAGGTAGAGGGTGCCTTTGGCGCGGAGGAACGCTTCGGGGTCGAAGTCCTCACCCTCCCGTGGCGATACGGCGTCGAGGACGCGGGGGTCTGCGAGGGCAGCGAGGGCGAGGGAGACGCCTTGCCAGATGGAGTCGCGAGTGCGGGGGTCGGAGTCGATCATCGCCTGCAAGCCCTCCGCCCACCCGACCGCGGCATTCGGGTTCGCGGTCAGGATCGCCACCGCGTCCGCGGCAGCGGACGGGTCCAGCGTCCACCGGAACAGCTCCCCCGGCGGGCAATGGTCGAGGGCGGCAGCGTGCAGGAGGGCTTGGAGGGCGGTGCGGGTCTTGCCTTCCCAGAATCCGCCGCCTTCGACACCACCAGCGGATAGGCCGGTGCCTGCGGCGAGCCCGGTGGCGCGGATCATCGCCGTCAGCGGGTCCTCGCATCCGCGGATGGGCGACCAGCGCAGCCCGGCGGGGACGCCTTCGGCGAGGTGCTGCGGGTCGAACACCGCCACCGGCCCGCCCGTGCGTTGGCGGGCGCGGAGGGTCGCGGTGAGGTTGTCCGGGCGGGTGCTGGTGGTGACGACAGCACCGGGCGCGTCGAGGATGGCGTTGATGACGATATGGGCGCCTTTGCCGGATCGGGGCGGGCCGAGCAGGAGGATCGAGTCCTCCACCGATGCCCATACCCCATGCCCGCGGGACGTGCCGATCCGGTAGCCGACGTCTGCGGGTTGCGGGGTGTCCAGGGAGGGGCGCAGGTGCCCGGCACGGCGCAGCAACGCTTTCTCGGACGCGGCGCGTGCGACCTCGGTACGGGTGGCGATCCCGGCGATCCGGTACGGGTCGGTCTTCACCTGCCGGCCGTGATCGCGCAGCAGCCGCCACGCCCACCACCCGGCCGCACCGGCGGCGAGGATGAGGACGCTCGCGGTGATCCAATACGCGATCCCGCTGAGCCCTGGGGCGTCGAGTGCGGTGGCCGGGTCGCCGGGGTTCAGCAGCACGCCCAGGCCGGCCTCGACACCGCCGGCGGGTTGGGCGGTGCCGGTGACCCATGCGGCGACGGACCCGGCGCCGCGGAGGATACCGGCGAGGATCGCGGCTGAGATGAGGACGCCGATGCCGAGGTTGCTGAGCTCGTCCCCGAGCGACCCGGAAGGCCTGGGGGTACTCATCCGGGATGCCCGATGGTGAGAGTGCCGGAGACGCGGCCGAGCAGGATCACCTCGCGAGTCGGACTCGCGCCAACCTGCTCGGCGGTGAGCAGGGCGCGCATGGTGCCGTCCGGGGCGGCATCCCCGTGCGCGATCACCACCGCCACGGCGACATCCTCACCAGGCACGAACCCCTCCCCGTGCAGCACGACCAGCTCCGGCATCACCTGACGTGCGGGGCGATCCGGGGCGGGTTCTGGTGCGGGACGGAGGCGGCGTGTGCCGGGGGTGATGATGTCGGTGAACACGGTCCCGTCCGCCTCACGGACCTCGACCCGCACCGCCGAACGATGCGTCTCGGTGAGCTGGTCGAGCACGCGGGCGAAATCCTCCCGCCGCCACGCCGGCGCGAACGGCTCCGGCTCCACCGCCTCCCCGTCCACGGTGACCGTCAGCGTCCCGGAGGCAGCGACGGTGATGACCACCTGCGGCAGCACGACCGGGACCGGTGGTGTCTCGCTCTCACGGGCGATGTCAGGGGTGGTGCGCTTGTAGCGGGGGCGGGCCATCAGGATTCCTGCCGATCGTTCGAGATTCCCGAAGAACCGTCGAGGTTCCTGAACTCGCGGCTTTTCTGGGTCATGCGTCCGGTGGTGTCGAACGCGGCGAGCTCGGCGGGGTGGAGCTGGTGCTGGACGACGAAGGAGCGGTCCTTGATCCGCCACAGACCCTGCCCGGTGCCGAGCCCGGGGAGCAGCTTCTGCTCGGTGCCGGTGAGCCCGAGCGCGTGGCCGGTCGCGCCGAGCTGGTCGGGCTCTTGCCGGTAGATGATCCTGGTCTCCGCGTTCGCCAACAGCGACGAGGCGAGGGCGCGCATGGCGGAACCTTGGTCGCCGACGTTGTCGAGGTCGGTGAGCTTGTGGAAGATCAGCATGTTCGCGATCCCGAAATGCCTCGCGAGCCGCCACTGGGCGTCCATGCGGCGCAGCAGGGCGGGGTATTGCATGAGTCGCCAGGCTTCGTCGTAGATCACCCACCGTTGCCCGCCGTCCGGGTCCGACAGCGCCGATTCCATCCACGCCGAGGAACACGTCATCAGAACGGAGATGAGCGTGGCGTTCTCCGCCACCCTCGACAGGTCCAGGGACACCATCGGCAGGGATGGGTCGAACCGGACCGTCGAGGGGCCGTCGAACAGTCCTTGGAGGTCTCCGGCGACGAGGCGGCGCAGAGCATGTCCGACGACGCGTCCGTCCTCGGCGAGGCGCCCGTCTTCGTCGTCTGCGGTGTTGGGGGCCAGAATGCGGTCGACAACCATCGGCAGGATCGGCACCTCCGCCGACCTCACGGCGTCCCTCAGGGCGAGGTCGATCGCGGTGTGCTCCAACGGCGACAGCGGCCGGTCCAGCACGGTCTCCGCGAGAGCGCCGATCAGGTCGCGGCGGCGGGAAGCGACCTGCATCGCCCACTCCGCATCCGACACGGCAGAAGGCCGGTGGCCCTCATCGAGCGGGTTGAGGCGGTTCGACAGGCCGTGGCCGAGGACGATCGCGCGCCCGCCGACCGCTTCGGCGACGGCGGTGTGCTCACCTTTCGGGTCACCGGGGACATACACGCGGCGCCCGAACGGGAGGGAACGGGTGTAGAGGGACTTCGCCAGCGACGACTTACCCGAGCCGACGATCCCGGCCAGGACGAGGTTGGGGGCAGTGATGAGTCCGCGCTGGTAGAGCACCCACGGGTCGTACACGAACGACCCGCCGGAGTAGAGATCCTGGCCGACGAACACCCCTTGGCTGCCGAGGCCACCTTCGGCGAGGAACGGGTACTGCCCGGCGAGGGTCGCGGACGTGTCCTGGTGCTTCGGGAGCCGAAACCGGCCCGGCGTCCGCAGCGCCGCCGGTCCCGCCTCGCCGGCGGCGGGCAGGTAGGTGGTGGCGCGTTTCTCGGCCTGCTCGGCCTGCCAGCGGGCTTTCGCCTGCGCGTTCCGCCTCTCGCGGGCGGTGCTCTCGATCCGGGTCGCGGCCTGCCGGCGGGCCTTGCGGTGCCGGCGGCGCTCGCCCTCCGGGCCGACCAGCACCGCCGTATGCAGCCGGCCCTCCTCCTGCCCGCTCACAGCGCCAGCCCCCGCCCCTGCGACACGGACGCTCCCGGCCGGCGAGCGAACCAGTCCTTCCCCTCCGATCGCCGTCCCCGCGCCTGCGCATGCTCCGCCGCCCCCGCAGCCGACGCCGAGGCCGAGGCGAAGGTCGGCATGTGGGCGGTGCGCAGTTCCGGGTCGGGTGCGGGGTCATAGGCACGCAGCAGGGAGACGTGGCCGAGGAAAGGACTGTAGGTGAGGGCGTAGGCGCCGCGGGTCGCAGTGCGGTCCAGGGTCCCGACAGGGGGCGTGTCGTAGACGTACCCGTTCTCGAGCGCAGCCTGGGTCGTCTCCTCCCCGAAGTCGTGGCCGGTGAGGTGGTCGATCGCGGCGCCCGTGCCGTCACGGTCGATGATGTCGAGCACCCGATCCGCGTCCTCCCCTTGGAGGAACACGACACTCACCCACCGGCGGCCCGCTGTGTCGGGCAGGTCGGGGTCGTGGTCGATCAGCTCGGCCAGACTGTCCGGGCTCCGGTGGGCGGCGTCGGCCACCCATTCGGGGAACGCCCCGTCGTGGTCGGTGTGGTCGCCGGGGTGATCGAGCGCGTACTGGCGGGACTCGCCGGCGGCGGACAGGAACACCGCGAGCTCCCGCAGCGCCCGCGCCGGGGACACCGGGGCTCCGGTCCCGGTGAACAGGTCCCGTCCTTCGATGCTCTGCCCGGTGGCGGGGTGCTCGATGCGGTACGCGTACCGCTGGTGCTCACCCAAGGGGGCATCCGGCCATACCGTCAACGTCAGCTCCCCGGCCTGCACCGTCGCCCGCACGACACCGGAGGTGTCGAGCGGTTCGGGCGCGGGGTGCCAGGCGATCCGCCCGGACTGCGACATTGCCTCGTCCACCCGGTCATGCACCGCATCCAGCAGCGTGCCGGCCTGATGCAGCTCGTCGGCCGCCGCCAGCGCCGCGGTCGCCCCAGCGGTCTGGTTCCCGGCGTCGTCGTGCGCGCGGGACCGACCGCCGATATGGGCGGCGGCAAGCTGGTCGAGCACCTGTCGCAGCGACCGCACTCCCGCCAGCAGATCACCGAGCACCGGGTAGGTGTCGGCCGGGTCGGTGAACGTGCGGGTCGCGTGGGCGAGTCCCCGCAACGCCTGGGATGCTTCGGCGGCGTCGTCTACGGGATGGGTGAAGGTCGGCATGATCGGAAAACTCCTCGCAAGTGCTGTCGGATGGTGAGGGTGGTCAGACGTTTCGGCACAGCGGCAGCGCGGCGGCGGTGAACGCCTGGGCTTGCTGGCCGACCAGGCCGCGGGTCTCGCAGGACGCTTGGATGGCGGACTGCTCGACCGCGGCGACCGCGGCGTCGAGCTCATCGACGGTGGGTGCGGAGATGCTGATGAGGCCGGTGACGCGCAGGACGCCGTGCCCGGCGGTCAGGTCGGCTTCCTGCTGGAGCACGTCGTCCAACTCGGCGGATGCGCCCGCGTCTTCGATCTGCCCGATCTTGCGTCGCTGGGCGGCATCGCTGATGAGTTCGGTCTTCTTCTTCCGCAGGTCCCGGGCGGCCTGATCGGCGCGCACGGGCGTGTAGTGCAGGGAGAGTGTGCGAAGGATGCCGCCGGTGAGCACGAGCGGGGCCAGGAAGCCGGGATACACCTGGGAGCGGGGCCATTCGGTGATCCACAGCACCGCATGATGCGCGGAATCCGACCGCAACCGTTCCCACGTCTCTGTCACCGCGACCGGGCCGGCGGTGGCGAGGTCACGGCCCAGGTCGCCGTGGCGTTCCAACGCGGGCGCGGCAGCCGGGTCGTAGGCGGAGCGGAGGATGACGGCGACCTCACCCGGCGTGAGCCACCCCGTGCTCGTGAGCTCCGCGGCCCGCAGCGCCGTGGTCAGGGTGGTCATCTCCTGTCGCAGCACCGCCGCGGCTCCCCGTATCCCGCCGCCGGCGGTCCTGATCTGCCGGGCGGCCGCTTTCATGTCCAGGGCGAGGCTGATGGTGGTGGCATGACGTTCCCCCGCAGGGCCGGCACGGTCGATGAGCTCTCTGTAGGTGGTCGCCGCCCACGAGCCATCGTCGGCGCCGTGCGTGCGCCACCACTCCGCCAGCCCGGTCCCGGAGTCGGGCAGGGTCCGTTCGGACACCTGAATCCGCGCGATCCGCCCGGAGCGGCACGCGGCGGCCAGCACGCGCCCCCACCCGGACACACGGCGCTGCTGCTCGCCGGGGTCCAGGAGCACGAACGCCGGATGGGAGACGCCGAGGATCACCGTCAACGTCTGCGCGTGGGGGTCGTGGATCATGCCCGCCCCGGTCTCCGGGTCCTCCCACTCCCGCAGGGCCGCGGCATCCCCTGGCAGGGCCAGGGTTCCGGCCGGGCGCGGGGCGATGACCCGACGGCGGTGGATGAGCTGCCCGAGATAGGTCCGCGCCGCCCAGCGGGCAATGATCGGCACCCACTCGATCAGCTTCCGACCGCCGGCGGGGATCACCGCGAGCAGGGCAGCGCCCGCCCAGACCGGGGAGGTCCAGGCCAGACCCATGCCTCCTGCCGTGTAGAGGGAGGCGACGACGGTGAGGACTGCGATGCCGAGGACGATCAGTTGCGGCAATGACAGGCCCAGCAAGATGCCGCGGCGGGTGAGCCGGGAGAACTGCACCGGAGCGAGCGGGTAATCGGTATGCGTCGTGATGGCCATCAGGGGTCACTCCTTCCCGGGGTTCGCAGGCTTGGTCGACGGCGGCGGGGCCGGCTGTGTACGGCGCGGCGCCGGCCCCGACGACGGGACGGACGGCGGAGCGGTCGGGGCGGGGTTCGCGGTGGCGGGCGGGACC
>NZ_JBJDRJ010000065.1:0-12713 GCF_044987415.1 Microbacterium sp. ZW T5_45
TGCAAGCCGCGCACGTGGTCTTCGCTCACGTGCAGGCGCAGAGCGATGTCGAGCACCGCGGAGCGTTCCGCGAAGACCACGTCGGCGTCGTTCGTGTAGATCTCGGGATGCCGCCGCGCGAGCTCCAACGTCTCCACGATCCGCTCCGACCGGCGCGCCGCCTGCCGGTTCGTCTCGTTGTCGGTGCAGGTCAGATCATCCAGCAGCATGACCGCCGCCTCGGCCGCGGTCAGCAGCAAGACGTCAGGTCCGGTGGGCTGCTCCATGAGGACACGCTACGCCGGGCCACCGACATTGCTCCCACGCCGCCTGAAGACCGTGGACCGCCGCATCCGCCGCATCCGCCGCGTCAGACTGCAGGCGCCGCGGCCGGATGGCAGGCACAGAACCCGCATCCTCGACCTGCGAAAGGTACGTGAAGCCTGCATTCCGTCACGGGCGTCCTTCGTCTCGCTCCGCTCGCTCAGGAACCGGAGAGAGGTGCTCCGCTCGCTCAGGAACTGGGCTGGTGCTCCGCTCGCTTCAGGAACTGGGCCGGTGCCCCACCCGCTCAGGAAACAGGGCTGGTGCTCCGCTCGCTTCAGGAACAGGGCCGGTGTTCCGCTCGCTCCGGAACCCGGAGGTGAGCGCCCGGACAGTGCAGCGGGACTACCCTCGAATCGTGATCGAAGACATCAAGAAGCGCGCGCTGCACCGCACCAGCATCCTCGAAGGACAGATGCGCGGCGTCGCGCGGATGATCGACAACGAGGACTACTGCATGGACATCATCACGCAGACCCGCGCGATCCAGAAGTCACTCGAATCCCTGAACCGGCTGCTCCTGGAGAACCACCTCCGCACGCACGTCACCCACATGTTCGAGGACGGGGGAGAGGAGCGCGACAAGGCCGTCGCCGAACTCCTGAAGGCCTTCGACTTCGACCACAAGTAAGCGCCCCCGCACACGGAGAAGGCCGGGCAGGACGCCCGGCCTTCTCGTAACGACCTACTTCTTGTCGAAGACCTCGCCCTCCATCGCGTCGTAGCCCTCGGCCTGCGGGTCTCCGTGCGAGCCGCCGGAGAGGGCGTACTCCTCCTCGGGGGAGAGCACCAGCCGATGCCGGAAGAACAGCCCGAACCCGAGCAGGATCACGACGTACACGATCGCGATCGCGATGATCGCCGGACCGAACGTCGGGTTGAGCAGGAAACCGAGGAAGATCAGCGCCGCGATCACGAGAGCGACGGCCGCCCCCGGAACACCCCACGGGCTGCGGTACGGGCGGTCGACGTGCGGATACTTGCGACGCAGGATCATGAACGACACCAGCTGCAGGGCGTAGGCGACCACCGCACCCCACACCGCGATGTTGAGGACGATCGCGCCCGCGACGCTTCCCGCGCCGTCGGCATCCACCGCAGCGAGCAGGTCGAGGATCACCAGGGCGACGAAACCGATCACCGCGCCGACCACGAGCGCGACCCACGGGGTCTGCCGCTTGCCGGTGAGCGAGAGGAACCGCGGGTAGTACCCGGCCCTCGACAGCGAGTACATGTTGCGTCCGTAGGCGAACATGATGCCCTGCAGTGAGGCGAGCAGTCCGATCAGGGCGAACAGCGCGAGCACCGCGGCGAGCTGGTCGCCGACGATCGCGCGGAATCCGTCGAGCAGCGGCTCACCCGCGGTACCCGTCGCCTCCGCACCGATCACTCCGGTGTTGAGGAACAGCACCAGCAGGCCGGTCACGATAAGCGTGCCACGAGCCCAGAATCCTGCGCGCGGGATGTCGCGCGTGGGGTTGTGCGATTCCTCGGCCGCCAGCGGCAGTTCCTCGATGCCGAGGAAGAACCACATCGCGAACGGCAGTGCGAACAGGATCGGCAGCACGCCGTGCGGCAGGAACGTCGACTGTCCCTCGTCGGGGACGATGTCCCACAGCGCATCCCAGCTGAAAGCGCCGGAGAAGATCGCCATGGCGGAGAACACGAGGATGATGCCGATGGAGATGACCGAGACGACGATCGCGAAGCGGAACGAGATCGCGGCTCCCGCGGAGTTCAACGCGATGAAGAGCACATACAGGATGATGTAGAGCAGCCAGCCCGGCAGCGTGATCCCCAGCAGGGGATCCAGGATGCCGTTGACGTAGCTCGCCGAGAAGTACACGATCACCGCCGTCGTGGCGACGTACTCGATGGTCTCCGCGGCGCCGGTGATCAGGCCGCCCCATGGCCCCATGGCCGAGCGGGCGAACGAGTACGCGCCTCCGGTGTGCGGCATCGCGGCCGCCATCTCACCGATGGCGAAGATCATGCCGTAGTACATGACGACGAGAATCGCGAAGGCGATGAGCATCCCACCGAAGCCGGCGAAGTCGATGCCGAAGTTCCAGCCCGAGAAGTCGCCGGAGATGACGGCCGCGACAGCAAGGCCCCACAGGCCCCACACACCAGCCGATCGCTTCAGCGTGCGTTTCTCGAAGTACTCGCTCCCCGCACGGGTATAGGTCGCTCCAGCGACCTTGCGGGATCCACTGCTCTGGTCAGACATCAGCTCTCCGTTCGTGCGCACGTCGGGCGCCGGGTGCACCTTGCGGATGATTGTGGCAGTCAATGGTGGATACGTCTACCTTTAAATGCGCGGGTGATCTACTCTGAGGGCGAAGCCGGTCGAACGATCGCTTCACCGCACGCGAACCTCACGCGAATTCGCAGGAGAGACCGCACGAGAGACGGAGCGTCAGATGTCGGGAAACCTCAGCATCGACCAGCTGGACGCCGGCATCGCCGCCGGCGAGATCGACACGGTGATCGTGGCCTTCGCGGACGCGCAGGGGCGTCTCGTCGGAAAACGGGTCTCGGCACGGCTGTTCCAGGAGGACATCCTCCACCACGGTGCCGAGGCGTGCGACTACCTGCTCTCGGTCGACGTCGACATGAACACCGTCGACGGCTATGCGATGTCGGGCTGGGATCGCGGCTACGGCGACATGGTGCTGCGACCGGATGCCGAGACGCTCCGGCGCATCCCTTGGATCGACGGCACGGTGCTCGTCATGGCCGACCTCGTCTGGCAGAACGGGGAACCCGTCGGCCCCTCGCCCCGGGCGATCCTCGACCGGCAGCGCGACCGTCTCGCCGAGCGTGGCTGGACCGCATACTCGGGCACGGAGCTCGAGTTCATCGTGTTCGACAACACCTACCGCGACGCGTGGGCACGACGCTATGCGGGGCTCACCCCCGCCACGGACTACAACGTCGACTACAACCTGCAGGCCTCCACACGCATGGAACCCCTGCTGCGCGACATCCGCAACGGCATGGACGGTGCCGGGATGTACTGCGAGGGCGTCAAGGGCGAGTGCAACTTCGGCCAGCAGGAGATCGCGTTCCGCTACGCCGAAGTGCGCGAGACCGCCGACCAGCACACGATCTACAAGAACGGCGCGAAGGAGATCGCCGAGCAGCACGGCAAGGCGCTCACCTTCATGGCCAAATTCAACGAGCGCGAGGGCAACAGCTGCCACATCCACCTGTCGCTCCGCGCCGACGACGGCACCCCGGTGATGGCGGGTGACGGAGAGCACGGCTTCAGCCCGATCATGGAGCACTGGATCGCCGGCATCCTCGCCACACTCCGCGAGTTCACACTGCTGTACGCGCCGAACATCAACTCCTACAAGCGCTTCGCGAAGGGCAGCTTCGCGCCGACCGGCGTCGCCTGGGGCATCGACAACCGCACCTGCGCACTGCGTGTGATCGGCTCGGGATCGGCGCTCCGCGTCGAGAACAGGGTGCCGGGGGGAGACGTGAACCCCTACCTGGGCATCTCCGCGATCATCGCGGGTGGGCTGTACGGCATCGAGAACGAGCTCGCCCTGCCCGAGCGCTTCACCGGCAACGCCTACGAGGCAGGCGTCGATCATCTGCCGACGAACCTGCGCGAGGCGGCCCGACTGTTCAGCGAATCGTCCGTGGCGCGAGCCGCCTTCGGCGACGATGTCGTCGAGCACTATCTCAACCAGGCGCGCATCGAGCTCGAGGCCTACGACGCCGCCGTGACCGACTGGGAGCGCGTCCGTGGTTTCGAACGACTCTGAGTCCGTGCCGGTGAACGAGCCCGTGCCGGTGAACGAGCCCGCCCCCCTGATCGGCGTCACCACCTATCTCGAGCGCGCTCAACAGGGAGTATGGGACGTCCGGGCCGCCTTCCTGCCCGAGCAGTACCTGACCGGGGTGACGGAATCCGGCGGGATCGCCCTGCTGCTGCCCCCTCAGGATCCCGATGCCGCCGACGCCGCCATCGCGGGCCTCGACGGCCTCGTGCTGTCCGGCGGAGCAGATGTCGCTCCCGAACTGTACGGCGAGGACCGGCATCCCCTCACCGACCCGGCGCGCACCGACCGTGACGCCTGGGAGCTCGCCCTCTTCCGGGCGGCCGAGCGCCGACGCCTCCCGGTGCTCGCGATCTGCCGCGGTCTGCAGCTCGTGAACGTCGCCCGCGGCGGCACCCTGCAGCAGCACCTGCCCGAGTCGCTCGGCACCGAGAGGTACCGAGTCGGCGGCGGCGTGTTCGCCGAGAACGAGGTGGCAGTACCTGCCGGAACAGCTCTCGCCGACATCATCGGCGAGAGCGACGTGCGCGTGCACAGCTATCACCATCAGGGCATCGACCGGCTCGGCGAGGGGCTCGTCCCCGCCGCACATTCCGACGACGGACTCGTCCAGGCTTTCGTGGACACCGCCGACGGCCACGTGGTCGGCGTGCAATGGCATCCCGAGGAGAACGCCGAGGATCGCCGCCTGTTCGCCGACCTCGTGACACAGGCCCGCGCGCACGTCGCGCGGCGGAAGGAGAGCGTCCGATGAGCGCATTCACCGTCATCAACCCGTCGACCGGTACCGCGATCCGAGAGATCCCGCGAGCGGATGCCGCAGCGACGGATGCCGCGATCGCCCGCGCCGTCGCTGCCCAACGCCGGTGGGCGGCGCTGCCCCCGGTCGCCAGAGCCGACGCCCTGCGCGCGTTCGCCCGCACCGTCGAAGGGGCGGTCGAGGAGCTCGCGCAGCTGGAAGTGCTGAACTCCGGGCATCCGATCGGCTCCGCCCGCTGGGAGGCGGGCCGCGTCGCGCAGGTGCTCAACTACTACTCCGCCGACCCCGAGCGCCTGTCGGGGCGCCAGATCCCTGTCGCCGGAGGGCTCGACGTCACGTTCCACGACCCCTATGGCGTGATCGGTGTGATCGTCCCCTGGAATTTCCCGATGACGATCGCCGCGTGGGCGTTCGCACCGGCGCTCGCCGCCGGTAACGCGGTCGTGCTGAAGCCCGCCGAGCTGACCCCGCTCACGGCGATCCGCCTCGGCGAGCTGGCTCTCGAGGCCGGGCTCCCCGAAGGCCTCTTCGAGGTCGTCACGGGCTCCGGGTCGGTCGTCGGGCAGCGGCTCGTCGAGCATCCGGACGTGCGCAAGGTGGTCTTCACCGGCTCCACCGAGGTCGGCGTCGAGGTCGCGGCGGGGTGCGCCCGGGCGCTCAAGCCGGTCACTCTCGAGCTCGGCGGCAAGAGCGCGAACATCGTCTTCGCCGATGCGGATCTCGAGCGGGCGGCCGCAGGTGTTCCCGGATCCGTCTTCGACAATGCCGGACAGGACTGCTGCGCCCGCAGCAGGCTGCTCGTGCAGCGCTCGGTCTACGACCGGTTCCTCGAACTCCTCGAGCCGGCCGTCTCCGCCTGGCGGGTCGGCGATCCGGCCAGCGCCGATACCGACATGGGCCCGCTCATCTCGGCCGCGCACAGGGACTCGGTGTCGTCCTTCCTCGACGGGGCCGACATCGCGTTCCGCGGCACCGCACCCCAGGGCGACGGATTCTGGTTCGCCCCCGCCGTGGTGCTCGCCGACCCGTCCGACCGGATCGCGCAACAGGAGGTGTTCGGCCCCGTCCTCGCGGTGATGCCGTTCGAGGACGAGGCCGATGCGATCCGACTCGCCAACGACACGGCGTACGGTCTCGCCGGATCCATCTGGACCGAGAGCCTCGGGCGCGGCGTACGCGTGGCGCGCGGAGTGCAGAGCGGTGTGCTGTCGGTGAACTCGCACTCCTCCGTCCGCTATGCGACGCCCTTCGGCGGCATGAAGGCATCGGGGCTCGGCCGCGAGCTCGGACCGGACGCCGCGGAGCACTTCACCGAGACCAAGAACGTGTTCTTCGCGACCGACGACATCTGACACCGACACAGCAAACGGAGACAACCATGAGCATCGATCTGACCCAGCGTCTGAAGGACCGCCTCGCCATCATCACCGGCGGCGCGAGCGGCATCGGCTTCGCCACGGCCGAGCGCTTCGCCGCGGAGGGGGCTTTCGTCGTCATCGCCGACGTCGATCCCGCCTCGGGCGAGGCGGCGGCAGCAGCGGTCGGCGGGGCCTTCCGACCCGTCGACGTGGCAGACGAGGCGAAGGTGAACGCGCTGTTCGACGGCGTCGCCGCCGACTTCGGACGTGTGGACATCGCCTTCAACAACGCCGGAATCTCGCCCGCCGACGACGACTCGATCGAGACCACCGAACTCCCCGCGTGGGATCGCGTGCAGGACGTCAACCTCAAGAGCGTCTATCTGTGCAGCCGCGCCGCCCTGCGGCACATGGTCCCCGCGGGGAAGGGATCGATCATCAACACAGCGTCGTTCGTCGCGCTGCTGGGATCGGCCACGTCGCAGATCAGTTACACGGCGTCGAAGGGCGGAGTGCTCGCGATGTCGCGCGAGCTCGGCGTGCAGTTCGCCAGGCAGGGCGTTCGGGTGAACGCCCTGTGCCCCGGCCCCGTGAACACACCGCTCCTGCAGGAGCTCTTCGCCAAGGATCCCGAGCGCGCGCAGCGGCGCCTCGTGCACGTGCCGATGGGGCGGTTCGCCGAGCCATCCGAGCTCGCGGCCGCCGTGGCGTTCCTCGCCTCGGACGACTCGTCGTTCATCACGGCCAGCGCGTTCGTCGTCGACGGCGGCATCACGAACGCCTACGTGACGCCCCTGTGAGCTCCGCTCATGCCGCTGTGACAGGCTGAGATGATGAGCGACCACCCCTCCGACGGCGATCTCGTCGAGGTGCGACGCGCGGTGTACCGCCCGTTGCGCCGCGGCAATCCGCTCGAGGACGCGGTGGCCCGTCTCGTGCAGACGATCAGGCTCGGTGTCGTCGCTCCGGGGGAGTCGCTCCCTCCGGAGCGCGAGCTGGCCGCCTCGTTCGGGGTGAGCCGAGACACGGTGCGCGACGCGATCCGCGAGCTGGCCGACACCGGCTACCTGCTGCCGCGCCGCGGACGCTACGGCGGCACGTTCGTCGCCGACCCCCTGCCACAGCCCGCGGAACCCCGGGCCGTGGACGCCGCAGAGCTCGACGATGTCCTGGGGCTGCGCCGGGTGCTCGAGACCGGGGCAGCGCGCGCCGCGGCCGGCCGCACACTGGACGCCGCGACCCGCGCCGACCTGTGGGCGCGCCACGAGGCGGCGCTTCCCGCCGGCCCCGAGGAGTACCGTCGGCTCGACACCCTCCTGCACCTCGCGATCGCCGAGGCCGCCGGCATCCCCTCGCTCGTCGCTCTGGTCGCCGAGAATCGGGCCGACGTCAACGCCTGGCTCGACACCTTCCCGTTGATGCCGCGCAACATCCAGCATTCGGGGGAGCAGCACGAGAGCATCGTCGCCGCAATCCTCGCAGGGCGACCGGATGCCGCCGAGAGCGCGATGCGCGATCATCTCGCCGGCTCCGAGTCGCTCCTGCGTGGATTCCTGATCTAGCAGCTCGGTCGTTGAGCGACACTTCGACTCGCTGGCGCTCGCTCAGTGCGGGTCTGCGCGAGACGAAACGCGTCTGAGGTCCGTCGAGGCGTTTCGGCTCAGTACTGCGCTCCTCGCTCAACGAGCGGTGATCAGCCCGCCACGATCTCGTCGGCGACGTCGAGCGCACTGTCGATGCCGGCGAGACCCCGTACGAGGTCATCCTCCGAGATCACCAGCGGCGGCGCGACGTGCACGCGGTGGAAGTGCGTGAACGGCCAGACGCCGGCCCTCTTCGCCGCGGCGGCGACGGCACCCATCGGGGCAGCATCCGCTCCGCTCGCGTTGAACGGCACGAGCGGTTCGCGGGTCTCGCGATCGCGCACCAGCTCGATCGCCCAGAACAGCCCGAGTCCGCGCACATCGCCGACCGAGGGGTGCTTCTCCGCCCACTCCCGCAGTGTCGGCGCGACGATGCGCTCGCCGAGATCGCGCACCCGCTCGAGGATGCCGTCTCGGCGGAACACCTCGAACGTCGCCACTCCCGCGGCGCACGCGAGCGGGTGACCGGAGTAGGTGAGGCCGCCGGCGAAGGGCGTGGTGTCGAAGGCTGCAGCGATCCGATCGCTGATCACGACGCCGCCGAGCGGCACGTAGCCCGAGTTCACGCCCTTCGCGAAGGTGATGAGGTCGGGCGCGACCCCGAACGCGTCGATGCCGAACCATTCGCCGAGGCGGCCGAAGCCGACCATGACCTCGTCGGCGATGTAGACGATGCCGTAGCGGTCGCACAGCTCCCGCACGCCCTGCAGATAGCCGGGCGGCGGGATCAGCACGCCGTTGGTGCCGACGACCGTCTCGATGATGATCGCCGCGATCGTCTGCGGCCCCTCGAGCTGGATGGTCTGCTCGAGGTGCGCGAGCGCGCGCTCGGTCTCCTGCTCCGGGGTCTCCGAATGGAACGGCGAACGGTACGGGTACGGGCCGAAGAACCGCACGGCTCCGGAGTCGACCGTGTCGTTCGCCCAACGCCGCGGATCACCGGTGAGCGAGATCGCGGTGGAGGTCGAGCCGTGGTAGCTGCGGTACATGGACAGCACCTTGCGGCGGCCCGTCGACTGGCGGGCCATGCGCACGGCGTACTCGTTGGCCTCAGCACCGCCGTTCGTGAAGAAGACCTTCTCGAAGCCCTCCGGAGCGACCTCGGCGATCAGCCGCGCGAGCTCGCCTCGCACGTCGTTCGCGATCGAGGGCTGGATCGTCGCCAGACGCCCCGCCTGCTGTTGGATCGCGGCGACGAGATCGGGATGCTGGTGCCCGAGGTTGAGGTTCACCAGCTGGCTGGAGAAGTCGAGGTACGCGTTGCCCTGGTAGTCCCAGAACGTCGAGCCCTGGCCGGCGGCGACCGGCAGCGGGTCGATCAGACCCTGGGCACTCCAGGAGTGGAAGACGTGGCCGCGGTCGTCGGCACGGACCTGCGCCTCGGCCTCGGGAGCGGGGAGCGCGTGGGGGGCGCCGTGGCGGTCGGTGTAGTTCGTCATGAGTGCTCCTGCCGTCAGTGGTTGCTGGGGAAGCCCAGATCGATCTGCGACGGTGTGTGGTCGGGCCAGCGCGTCGTGACGACCTTCGAGCGCGTGTAGAAGTGCACCGACTCGGGGCCGTAGATGTGCGAGTCGCCGAACAGCGAGTCCTTCCACCCGCCGAACGAGTACGCGCCGATCGGCACCGGGATCGGCACGTTCACGCCGACCATGCCGACCTCGATGTCGAACTCGTACTGGCGGGCGGGGCCGCCGTCGCGCGTGAAGATCGCGGTGCCGTTGCCGTAGGCGTTCGCGTTCACGAGCTCGACGGCCTCGGCGTAGGTCTCGACGCGGACCACGGCGAGCACCGGGCCGAAGATCTCGTCCTCGTACACCTTCATGCCGGGTGCGACCTCGTCGATGAGGCTCACGCCGATGAAGAAGCCCTCGGAGTCGAACTCCTGCGCCGTGCCGTCGACGACGACCTTCGCGCCCTCGGCCGCAGCACCGGTGACGTACGAGGCGACGCGATCGCGGTGCTCGCGCGTGATGAGCGGGCCCATCTCGCTCGCGGCATTCGTGCCGGCGCCGATCGTGAGCCCTGCGATGCGCGAGGCGATCGCGCTCACCAGGTCGTCGGCGACATCGCCGACGGCGACGAGGACCGAGACCGCCATGCAGCGCTCTCCGGCCGAGCCGTAGGCGGCGGACACTGCGGCGTCCGCGGCCGCATCGATGTCGGCATCCGGCATGACGACCATGTGGTTCTTCGCGCCGCCCAGAGCCTGGACGCGCTTGCCGTTCGCGGAGGCGCGCTGATAGATCGAGCGCGCGATCGGGGTCGAGCCGACGAAGCTCACGGCGTTCACCCGCGGCGAGTCGAGCAGCGCATCGACGGCCTCCTTGTCGCCATGGACGACGTTGAGCACCCCGTCGGGGAGCCCGGCCTCCTGGAAGAGCTTCGCGAGCCAGACCGACGCCGACGGGTCCTTCTCGCTCGGCTTGAGGACGACCGTGTTGCCGCACGCGATCGCCGAGGCGACCATCCACAGCGGCACCATCACGGGGAAGTTGAACGGCGTGATCGCGGCGACGACGCCGACCGGCTGCTTCACGGAGTGCACGTCGACGCCACGGGAGACCTGCTCGCTGCGCTCGCCCTTGAGGAGGTGCACGAGTCCGGCGGCGAACTCGACGTTCTCGATGCCGCGCGACACCTCCCCGGCCGCGTCGGAGAGCACCTTGCCGTGCTCGCTCGTGACGATCGCGGCGAGTTCAGGTGTGCGCTCCTTCAGCAGCTGACGCAGGCGGAAGAAGACGTCCGCGCGCTTGATGAGGCTGGTCTCACGCCAGGCGGGGAGTGCGGCGGCCGCCGCGGCGATGGCCGCGTCGACCTCTGCGGTCGATGCGAACGCGACCTGCTTGGTGACCGCTCCGGTGGCGGGGTCGAAGACCTGCCCGGTGCGTGCGGCCTCTGCGGTGTCGGCTCCGGCGATGACGTGTCGGACGATGTCCACTGCTCTCCTGACGTTCGGTGTGTATCGGACACTCTGACCGGTGCCCGCTACGCTGAGTATTCTTCGATGCTCACAGACAACGCGGGGTGATGGCGATGGCAGAACGTCGGGAGTTGTCCCGGAATCGGACAGATCGTCCGTTCGGAGGGATGCTGTTCCTCACGGTGGCGGACGTCGTCGCCGATCCCGCCGTGCAGGCGGGCGATCCGGACGTGCGCGTCGGCGGATCCGCCCTCCTCGCTCCCGTGCGCTGGGTGCACGTGTCCGACAGTCTGGGCGTCGCCCGACTGCTGGACGGAGGCGAGCTCCTGCTCACGACGGGGGCGGGGTGGGACGCGGATGCCGACGGGCTGCGCGACTTCGTCGTGGGACTGCATCGCGCAGGGCTCGCGGGGATCGTGTTCGAGCAGGGGACTCGTCACTCCGAGGTTCCCGCGGCCGTCGTCGACGCCTGCGCCGAACTCGGCCTCGCTCTGGTCGTGCTGACCCGGGAGGTGAAGTTCGTGGCCGTGACCGAGGCCGTGCACCATCGGCTCATCGCCGCGCAGACCGACGCGCTGTTCGAGCGGCAGCGTCTGCACGAGCTCTTCACCGGGCTGAGCCTGCAGGGCGCGCCCGCCGACGTCGTCGTCTCCGAGACGGCGCGGGCGCTCGGCTCTCCTGTGCTCCTCGAGAACCTCGCCGGCGAGGTCGTCGCCATCGAGGCGCTCGGCATGACCGTCGCCGATGCGCTGGGCTCTCGCCACGGAGCGGAGCGGGTGTTCGTCCAGGCGAGGGGAACGCGATGGGGAGCGCTGCTCGCTCTGCCCGGCCCCGCGCATCCGGCGGGCCGGAGCACCGTGCTCGAGCAGGGTGCGACCGCGCTCGCCTTCGGCTGCATCGCCGACGGCGAGGAGGCCTGGTCGCTGCTCGCGCACCGCTCCCTCATCGAGGATCTGCTCGGAGCCCGATTCGCGCGCACCGAAGACCTCGCCGAGCGTCTGAAAGCGGGCGGTTTCGCACTGGCGGGCCGTCACTGCCTCGGCATCGTCGCGCGAGGAGTCGAGTCGGTCAGCGCGCTGGCGTATCGGGCGCGTCAGGCGGGGTTCGCGGTCGTCGCCGCGCGTGTGGGCGACGACGATGCAGCGCTGCTGTCGGCCCCGGCATCCGTCGTGGTGACCGACGACGTCCTCCTGCGCATCGCCGGCCCCGGGCGCGCGGTGTTCGTCGGGCCATCGTCCGACGACGTCACCGGCCTGCTGTCGTCGCTGCGGGCGGCCCGCGATCTCGCCGATGGCGACCGTTCGGATGTCGGCGTCAGGGTTCGCCGGGTGGACGACCGTCCCCTCGAGCGTCTCGTGACGACGCTCCGCGATGATCATCGCCTGCAGGACCACAGTCGCAGGATGCTCGCGCCGCTCATCCGGCATGATCACGACCAGCGCGGCGACCTGCTCGATGTGCTGGGCGCGCTCCTCGCGCATCCGGGGAATCGTTCGGCCGCCGCGGCGGCGAGCCATCTCTCGCGCTCCGTGTTCTACCAGCGTCTCGCCGTCATCGCGGATCTGCTCGATGCGGATCTCGACGACGGCGAGACGCTCGCGGCGCTCCACGTCGCGCTGCTCTCCTGGCGTGCCCGCCGCTGACGCCGACACGGGAGGCGCCCCACACGGCCGACGCGCCACGCGGCTGACGCCCCTCACATTGGGGGCCGACACGCCAGATGTCGGACGTTCTCCTCGTGTTCGTCCTCGAATTGGCGTGTCGGCCCCCGAAGTGTGTGGGAGAAGTGCGCGGGAGGGCGAACGGTGGGCGGCTAGTTGTGATGTCCAGGGACGTTGTTGCGTGAATCGCGGTTGATCTGTCGATGAGTGAAGGCCTCCCGTTATGGAGTGGAGCTGTCTAGGAACCGCTTCTCACAACAGGAGGCCTTCGTGT
>NZ_JBJDRJ010000066.1:0-12599 GCF_044987415.1 Microbacterium sp. ZW T5_45
TCAGAGACCGAACGGCGAGCAGCACTACCCGCCTGGATGCACTTCTACAATCATCACAGGCGCCACTCCGCCATCGGAGCCCCACCCATCAGCAGGCTCAACAACCTGCCTGGACATCACAGCTAGTGCTTGTGCGAGGAAGGACCCTCCGATAGCGGTGATGGACATGGCGATGAGGCCAGGGACCAGTGCTGTGCCGAGAGCAGCACCGATACTTGCGGCCACGAGTAGCGCGGCGGCGACTACGGGCAGTGATAAGGCACGCTCTCTGCGTGACTGGTTCGGGAGGTGCAGAACGATGAGGGCGCCGATGGACGCGACCGATCCCCAGCGCGGTTCGCCGAGGAGCAGTCCGAGTGAAGGTGGAACAGTGATCGCGGTGGCCGCTTGCACCGCTCCTGGCCACTGATGTGGTGCTGGCCGGAGGGCGAACAGCTGCCGCCAGAGGGGTGTGCTCACTCAGCGCCGAGCGCGTCGAGTTCCGTGGCGGACGGCGCGAAGAACACCGAACCGGTGAGTGCGGTCGAGAAGTCCAGCAGTCGGTCGTGCATCCCCGCCGGCTCTCCGATGAACATCCGCTCGAGCATCCGTTGGATCACCCAGAGGTCGCGGCTGTAGCCGAGGAAGTACGTCCCGAACTCATCCGCTCCCGGGCTGCCGAACGGCATATTATCGCGAATGATGTCGTGCTCTACTCCTTGATCATCCTCGATGGTCGCCAACGATTTGTGCGACTGCTGGCCGTCCGGGGCGTCATCCAGTTCGAGGCCATCGACCTTGGTGCGGCCGAGGATTCGCTCCTGAGTGTCCACTGGCAGCGCGTCCCAGGAGGCCATCGCATGCACATACTTCTGAGTGACGACGTAGGTGCCTCCAGCGTGCGCGGGATCCTCGTCGCCGACCAGAACGGCGTCATCAATTGCCGGGCCGACGGGGTTCGCCGTGCCATCGACGAAGCCGAGGAGATCTCGACGGTCGAACGACCGGAACCCGACGGTCTCATCCACGACGTGCACCGCATCGCCGAGGTCGCTCAATAGTCGCTTCTCGAAGAAGAAGCAGACGTCGGCGCGCTCCGCTCGAATGTGGAAGAGCAGATCGCCTTCGGTTGCGGGTGCCGTGTGCACCGCTCCGATGACGGGAGTGAAAGGTCGAAGCTGGATGGGGAGGGCGCTCCTCATCAGTGGCTCCCATACGGCGCTGCCGATACCCACTGTGCAGGTCAAGTCGGCATCAGGGAACCGGAACGTGATGGCTTTCATCGAATCCGACAGGTCGGCGAGGACGTCGCGCACCGTGTCGAACCCCTCCGGCTCAACGGTCACAACCAGGAAGACCGCGTTCGCGGTCAGGGATGCTCCTGGTGCCTGCGTCGGTCCAGTCTCAATGGTGTTCATCCGTTACCCGCTCGCTCTCACGTTCGTCTGCTGGCATCAGCATGGTCGGGTTCGAGGCGGTATGTCTGCGACACATGACGAGAGTGCGTGCGACGGACACGTCGGATGTCTTGAGGGATCGCGGATCTGCACGAACTGTCCACTGCGGACTGAACGGACGTCGCAAGGTGCTGCTTTCGACTCGTCCTACCGTGAGTGCCACACGACCTGAACGGAGACATCATGGACGCAATCGGCCGCGAGGCACTCACCGGAATCCAGCAACTCGAACGTGAACTCATCGTGCGTGACTTCGTCGCGCTCCTCAACGACCGCGCGCACGCCGAGCTTCACCCTTTCCTCGCCGAGGACGTCGTCTATCGGCCGTCTGCGAACAAGACTGTGTGGGGACGGGCCGCGGTCACGCGGATGATTGCCGATATGCACAGGAGCTTCGACCAGTGGACGACAGATCTCCAGTCCGTCGCTGTCAGTGGGGACACGGTGCTGACGGAGCAACGGTTGAGACTGCGACTGCCCGGCACGTCGACGGTCGAGGTGATGGGGTTCGCGAGCTTCCGCCTCGCGGGGGCGCAGATCAGCGCGTGGAACCAAATTCACGCGTGAGTGGCGGCTGAGTGCGCGCTGCGCGCTTTCCGTGCCATTCGCGTAGACCTTTTCGGGAGTTGACTCCCGACTTCGCGTAGATGTGACGAATATGGGATACGACCGTGTGAGGCGACATGAACAGTGCGTCCGCGATCTGCTGCGTCGTCGCCCCGGCGGCTACGCGCTCGAGGACTTGCTGTTCACGCGGTGAGAGCAGCTGTGGACTGCCCTGCGCGTGGGCACGACGGCGAACTCCGCGGCGCCGAAGAGACTGCAGCACGCGGTTGACGTCGCGACGCGCTCCCGCGTTCTCGTAGATGGTGAGAGCCTCATCAAGCGCTGTCACGGCCCGCTCCGCATCGGATTCCGCGGCACCGACGAACTCGAGGACGAGAGCGATGATGAGCGGTCGATCCACCTGTCGTAGGGTCCTGGCGGCCTCAGACAGTGTCTCCGCGTCACGCGCATAGCAGCCTTCAGCGGCCAGCAGAATGGCCCGGCAGTACGCATTCTCAGGATTGTGGTCGTACCGGGCGTGGGCACGCGCGATGACGTCCTGGGCAAGTTCGTCATCATTGGCGCGGATCGCGACCTCCATCAGAAGGAGGTCGTCTGCGAAGTCGGAGGGGGTTGTCATCGCGGGAATCGGGTCGTGAAGTGATTCCCGCGCCAGCGCGCTGTGCGCCACCGCCTCATCGATGTTTCCGTCGTTGAGTGCTCGCAGCACGAGCATCCATTGCCCCGCCCTGACGACACCGCCGCCGGAAGCGAGAGCCTCGACGATGGGCTCCGACTGTTCACGCAGAGCCGTATCGCCGGTGCGGAGGGCGACACGAAACAATACGATGCCAGCGGTCGCGTTCGCGAAGTCGCCGAGGCCGAGTTCGCCGGCAAGAGCGAGTACCGACTCCGCTTGCAGCTTCGCCTCGTCCAGCCGACCGAGGTCATGCAGTACACGGGATCGAATCATCATCCAGTACGCTTCAGCAACTGCAGCCTTGGATGCGAGGGCAGAGCGCAGGCCTTCGTCGACCAGCTGGAGAGCGTGCTCGACGTCGCCCATCGAGTTGTGGAGGAACGCATCCCACAGCCCTTCCGGCACCCATCGCGCCAGATCGAGCCCGGCGCGATCAGCGCGCTCCGATGCCGCCTGCATGAGGGCGACCGCGTCTCCGAACCGGTTGCTGTTGAACGCGTACACGGACTCGGTGGCGTCGACCGTGGCCAGCGCCTCGTGGTCGACCTCCGGGTCTGCAACCTCGCGCGCGAGAGCCAGCGTTCGGATCAGCTCAACGAAATCTGCCTTATTCGCGCAGTTCAGCGCGCGAACGGCGAGCAGGTCAGCGCGCGTCGAGCGTTCGATGCCCGCAAGTGCGAGCGCTTCATCACACGTCGCGATGGCCTGGTCGAAAGAGGCCTCGGTCTGGCGGCGGGCGGCACCGAGAAGGACACGGGCACGGGATTCCGGAGACAGATATGGCGTGAGTGCCTGGGTTGCATTGTCCGCCTCCGCGTGGCGTCCGTCAGCCCAGAGGTACGGCAGAAGCTCGGTGCTGGCTTCCGCTAACGCAGGAACGTTGTTCGCGAGGTGCAACGCCGCTACCGCGAGGTCTGCGGCCTGCGAGGTGTCCGATGTGGATAGCTGCTGTGCGGCGTCGCGGATCAGAGCGAACGACTGCTGGTCTCCGGGTTCCGCGGCCTCCACGACGGCTGCGGCGACGGCCGACGCCGGTTCCCCGGAGGAGAGGCGAAGGTGTGCGACTTCCCGCAGCATGACCTTGCGGACGGACGTGGGGATTGTCGCCTCGACGGCTTCTCGGATCGTGTCGTGAACGAAAGCAAGCGTCGACCCGTCCTCCAGCAAGAAGTCAGCACCCAGCAGTTCCCGCACTATGGGCATCGAGGCCACGGCGGTGGCGCCGGTCGCGGTCAAGACATCGGGGAGGCGGAACCGTCTGCCGAACAGGCTCGCGACCTGGGCAAATGTCAGAGCGTCGTCCGAGAGATGAGCGACGCGCTGTCGTGCGGTCGACCCGAACCTGGAAGGAACCGCAGAGCCGACTGCGTCCACGACGCCGTCGTGAGCCTCGAGGAGCGCGTCCTCTTGGAGTCCGCGCACGAGTTCGACCACGAGCAGCGGGATGTGCGAGGTTCGTTCAAGGGCTGCCTCGAGCTTGGGTCCGAGGGGTGCGCCGGTGAGGTCCGCGGCGATCTCGAGCGCAGCATCGGCCGTGACGGGCTCAAGGTCGAAGACCGTGCCGGTGCGTTCGACGTAGTCGGCGACTCGAGCGTGTGCTGCCCGGAACTGACCCGAGCGGCTGGCCAGAACCCAGGCGACGGGCTGATCCGATAATGCTGCCGCTGACCTCAAGAGGATTCCGACCGAAGCGGCGTCCAACCACTGCAGGTCGTCAATGACGACGACCACGCCTCCCGTAGCAGTCGCCGTCGACTCCAACCTGTCGGTCAGAAGACGCGTGATCCAATACTGCGGTTCCCCCGCTCCAAGGACCGGTCGCAGGTCCTCCTCTGTCACTAGTGGCGGAGTGCTCCGCAACACCGCTTCGGTCAAAGCCCCGAGCGGCACCGCCCCGGAGTCAACGTCCGGGGTGATGGTGAGGGTGGACCATCCCTGGCGCTCGGCGAAGGCGAGAACCTCCGCGAGGAGTCGAGTCTTTCCCATGCCCGCTCGTCCTCGGAGGAGCGCAGGTGTAGGTGCGCCTGTGAGGGAGTGGGTGATGGACGCCATGAGGGACGAGGCGACGTCGTCGCGTCCACGCAGCGGAGTACCGGCTGATGTGGGAGATCCGGCCAGGAAGGCGCGGTCTGACGCAACGGCGAAGCCGGAGTATCGCTCGTGCATCCCCCCATTATCCCGCAGCGACGTTGCGTGTTCATTTCCAGGTGATGTGGATGTGTCGGAGAGGGGATGTGAGCGCTCCCATCCCTGCCTACTGTTGAGGTCGTCGCCGCGTCGTGGGTAGTACAACTTGGGCCTCTTCGCCGGCGATATGTCATTCCTACGCTGAAGCCGAGGGCGCGACTGTAGCCCGAGAAAGGAATCATGATCATGCATCGTCACGGCGTCGCAAGGGTCCCCAGCGTATGAACCTGCAGACACTCGCGGATGATCTTGCAGAGGACCTCGGGCGATCAGTGGTCATCAACGACGCGCAGTACCGCCCCATGGTCTCGAGTGCGCAGGGAGAGGAGATCGACGAGTTACGTGCACGCGGACTCCTCGGACGCGCGACGCCGCCGCGCGAACGCGCGTACCTGGAGAGCATCCAACTGTCCTCCGCGCGGCGGCCGCAGACCGTGAACCTCGACCAGTTCGGTGCACGCGAACGTCTTGCCGTTCCGATCCGCTCCGACGATGCGCTGCTCGGTGTCATGTGGCTGATCACGGGCGGACTCCCGCCACTGACATCCGCGCAGTTCCGCGCGGTGGATGCGGCGGTGGATATCGCACGCGATTACCTCGCCGCAGCGCAGGACGAAACGCCGGGTCGATCCACGCGCGAGATGGTCATCCGTGGTCTCCTCGCCGCGGACCCGGTCGCCAGACGTGACGCGCTGAGCACTGCTGTCCGCACCCACGGGGTGTCTCGCAGCGCGGCAACCATCGTTCGCGCCGTGTCCGTCGGGCATGACACGTCCGTTGTTCAGCGGGCTTCGCTCGGACGCGCCCTGGAGAGCGTGGCCAAAGCCACCCTCATGTTCATGGGCGAGATCGGAGCGGCCCTGCTGTTCCTCGAGCGTTCGAACGAGAACGCGCGGATGGATGAACTCATCGCCGCCGAGGCGGCGCGCGCCGGTGTGCTCCTGCGAGCAATTGGGTCCGCTCACCTGACCGAGACGGACATTGACGTGCGGCCGGTTGCTGAGCGAGCGGTCGCGACGGCGGCAGTCGCTGAGCTTCTCCCTGATCTGGGCAGGAGCCTGCGCGCCGAGGACATCGGTCCCTGGTTGCTCATCGCTGATGTCGTCTCAGACCCGAACCGGCTGCAGTGGTACTCACCAGCCGCGTACACCCTGATCCATGATGCAGACCCGCTGCGCCGCCAGACCATCGAGACGCTCCTCGACCATGCACACCAGATCAAAGTCGTGTGCGAGGAACTGCACATCCATCGCACAACGCTCTACTACCGATTGGAAAACATGCCACAAGTGGTGAAAGACGCCATGGATGACGGGATGAAGCGCAGCGCCCTGCACCTCGGCTTGAAGCTTGCGTCGTACTGGGAGAATGCAGGTCACATCCAATGAGGGCACGAAGCCGGCAAGTTCAGACCAGCGACGGCGTGACCCTGGAACTGTACGACACGGGCGGCGACGGCGTCCCGCTCCTGATGCTCCATGGGTGGTCGCAGTCGCAGGAGATGTTCCGGCACCAAAGAGAAGGGCTCGCGGAGCGCCGCGTCATCACCTACGACATGCGTGGGCATGGACGGTCGGAGAAGCCCTGGCGAGGGCATCGCATCGCTCGTCTCGCGGCCGATCTTCGAGACATCCTGGACGACTTGGACATCCAGGCCGTCGATCTCCTCGGCTGGTCGATGGGCGTCTCCGTCATCTGGTCCTACCTCGAACTCTTCGGAGACGACAGAGTACGCAGCATCGTGATGGTGGACCAACCAGCCGCGGTCGTCGCGCAGTTGTGGATGAGTGCGCAAGAACAGCAGTCCGCGGGCTGCATCCTGCCGCCAGACGGGCTCGGAACGCTTGCCAATGCCATCGCTGACGATGCTGGTGGGGATGCGGCGGTGCGCGCCTTCGTGCGGAGCATGTTCACTGGACCCGTCGATGACGACCTCTGGTCGTTCGTGTCATCGGAGGTCGCCCAGACGCCGCGTCGGGTTGCCGCGCCACTGCTGTTCGACCATGGCGCGCAGGACTGGCGGGAACTGCTTCCGACCATTGCCAAGCCCACCCTCGTGCTGGGGTGCGATGGCAGCCACGTCTCCCCAGAGTCGCAGCGTTACGTCGCGTCACGTATTCCTGGAGCACTCGTGCACATCTTCCCGCGGGAGGTGGCCAGTTCCCACTTCCCGTTCCTGGAGAACCCGGAGGTGTTCAACGACGTCGTCCGCGTGTTCCTCGACGCGAACACGATTTCCGACACCCGTCCAGTCAAGTAGCGACAACACGTAGGAGCGGGGACGCGGTCCCCGCTCCTAGCGTTGAACCCGACCCGGAGATCTCGGGGCTCGAGGGAGTGAATATGCGTGAGAAGCCGACCGTTGTGATGGTGCACGGTGCGTGCTCTGATGGGGCGAGCTGGTCGCCGGTGGCGATGCGGATAATGGGTGCGGGTGTCGAGGTGCGTGTTCCTGCCATCTCGAACCGGAGTCTCGCGGCGGACGCCGCGTACGTGCGGTCGTTCGTCGAGAACATCGACGGGCCCGTCCTCCTGGTCGGCCACTCCTACGGTGCGACCGTTGCCTCCGTCGCGGGGACCGCCGAGAACGTTCGCGGGCTGGTCTTCGTGGCCGGCTTCGTCCTCGACGTGGAAGAGAGCACAGACGATCTTCGTCAGCGTTTCCCGGCGCCGGACGCCGCGAACTTCTTCGAGTACCGCCCCTACGCCACGGTCGAAGGCGCGACCCGGCGCGAGGTGTCAATCGCCATCGAGGAGTTCCCCTTCCTCGCAGCTCTCGGCATCCCTGCCGATGAAGCCGCGGTCTTCGCCGTCACCCAGCGCCCTCTGGACGCTGCGGTGCTCGACGAGAGGGCCACGCACGCAGCCTGGCGCTCTCGCCCCACCTGGGGCATTGTCGCCACCCTCGACCACATCGTGAACCCCGACGTCGTTCGTTTCGGCCTCGAACGAGCCTCGGCCCTTGAGGTGCTCGAGCTGCCAGGTCCGCACCTCGTCATGCATACGCATCCTGGCGATGTCGCACGTTTCATCGTTGACGCTGCCAACACGGTGAGCTGATCTTTCGATCAGCCGTCGAACCGCACGTCGGATCATCGCGAGCACCGGTGAGCTCATGAACCAATCCTCAATGTCAGCGAGTCGCATCGCCGTGGCTGGCGGTTCCATCGGCGGGCTATTCGCCGCAGCCATGCTGCACCGGCTTGGGCATGACGTGACGGTGTACGAGAAATCGGTGCACGGCCTCCGAGCGCGCGGTGCCGGGCTGGTCGCTCAGGACGAGGTCTTCACGGCGCTTGACGCTGCGGGCGTCGCGCCGTCTGCGGTGCCGGGCGTAACGTCCGTTGATCGGATCACCCTCGACCTGCGAGGAGCGATTCGTCACCGAGCACGCGCCGAGCAGACACAGCTGTCCTGGGACCGTCTGTACGACGGCCTTCGCGCTGTGATCCCCGACTCTCGGTACGTCCTGGACAGTCCGGTGACGGACGTCATGGCAGGCGCCGACGACCTCTCTTTCGCCACCGGTGATGAACGACATGAGGCTGACCTGCTCATCGGAGCAGATGGAGCGCACTCGCACGTGCGACGCTTTGTTGCCCCAGACGGCGGTGAACCTGCGTATGTCGGTTATGCCATCTGGCGCGGCCTCATTCCTGAGGATCTCGTCCCCGCCGGTGCCGCCGACACCCTGTTTCGGCGGATGACGTTCTACACGGGGCCGGGGGAGCACGCGCTCGGATATCTCGTCCCTGGGCCCGATGGGCAGACGAAGCCGGGGAGTCGTCGGTACAACTGGGTCTGGTACCGATCCATGAGCTCCGACGAGATGTCGACTCTGATGACTGCCGCCGGTCGGTCGTCCACATCGACGTCACTCGCCCCGGGGCAGACACCAACGGACGTCACGACACACCTGATCGACGCCGCCCGTCATCGCCTGCCACCGCAGTTCGCTGAAGTGGTCGCGATGGAGCCACGGCCATTCCTGCAGGGTGTGCTCGACTATGTCGCTCCCAGGCTCATCCGAGATCGCGCATTGCTTCTGGGGGATGCAGCAACGGTGGTGCGCCCGCACACCGCGATGGGCGCGGCTAAAGCTGCCGGCGACGCGCTCACGCTGGCCCGCGCGCTTCACTCATCGAGCATTGACGACGCTCTCGTCTCCTATGGCGAGCAACGGCTCCCTGTGGCCCGGAACATCGCGCAGTACGGCGTGAGGCTCGGCGAACAGCTGCCCCTATGACTTGGCGTCGGTCAACCGCGCCTGCATGAAGCGCTGGAGGACGACGGCATGGTTCACCGCCGGATCGTGGGCTGCGTAGATCAGCGTGACCGTGTCTTGTGCGTGGGCGACATCGAGCAGGCGCTGAACCGCTGTGGTGTTCTCCTCCAGCTCTGAGTCATACCGAACCGTAAATTCCGCCATGCGCGCGGGGTCGTGATCCCACCATGTCCGCAGATCGGGCGAAGGCGCGATCTCTTTCAACCACTCGTCGAGAGCGGCGTGTTCCTTTGACACGCCCCGCGGCCACAGACGGTCCACGAGGATGCGGTAACCGTCTGCTGCGGATGCCGGTTCGTACGCGCGTTTGATGAGAACGTTCGACATGAATGGCCTTTCGTGCGATGGGTCAGGCGAGAGTCTTCTCGCTGGTCTTAGGGGTGCTGGCGAACGCCTCGAGATCAGGCTTCGGGTACTGGGTGGTCATGGTGTGGAACGGCAAGGATGGCACCTCGAAGTTGTGGACACGCATCTGAATCTCGCCGATCCCATCCAAACGGAGATGAGAGTCGAGGTCCGACGGCCGTGCGACTTCGTGCAAGTTCCAGCGGCTCACGAAGTCCGGGTCCGTTGACAGTTCGCGGACGATCTCCTCATACCGCGCGGAGTTACGATCCCCGAGGAAACGGAGGGTGGCGATACCTCGTGTAGCGAGCTCGTCCCAGTTCACGATCTGACGCTTGTTCTCGGGAGCGAAGTGCGCGACTACGGCGTTGACTCCTGGGCGGATGGCCCCGGAGCTGAGCGAGTGCATGCGTTCGTTGACAGCGACGATGTCGAGGTTGCCGTCGGTGATGTACGCCGGGATGTGGGCCCAGGTGTCGAGAAGTTCGCGCATGATGTAGGTCTTCTCGGGCGGGATCGTGCGTCGCTGCTCGTCGACTCTCCCGGTGAGGCGATTGACGTACTCGATGCACACGTCGTCCAGATTGAGAGCGCGAGCGAGGGCGCGAACCACCTTGGTGGAGGGATCTGCTCCCCGTCCCTGTTCGAGTCGGGTGTAGTACTCCACGCTGATGTCGGCGAGCATTGCCACCTCCTCGCGCTTCAGCCCGGAGACTCTTCTTCCGTCATCAGGACGCAGCCCGACGTCGGCTGGGAGGACGTGGGCGCGCCGCGCACGCAGAAAGTTCCCCAGCACGGTCTTGTTGCTATTCACCGAACTCCTTGAACGTGACCAATCGGTCGCCCTCATCTTGGAGGAAGACCCTTCACCGTACGGCGGAGAAGAAGCGGGTCACATCACCTATCCGCCAACTCTGCATCCCCTCTTTCGCGCAAGGTCGAGATCGGATTCAGCCGCCGCCTGTCGGGACCGGATAGACGTAGCAATGAGTGTCGGCAATTGTCGGAGGTGTCAGGCCCGACCGAAAGTTACTTTGAATGCAGTCGCCACATCGTCGAGGCGCAAACTACCCACCAGTCGCGCGGGCTTGCTCGTTCGACGACATGACAAAGGATTCATCATGGGATACATCACCGCCGAAGACGGCGCAGAGATCTACTTCAAGGACTGGGGCAACAAGGACGCCCAGCCCATCGTGTTCCACCACGGCTGGCCGCTGTCGTCGGACGACTGGGACGCGCAGATGCTGTTCTTCCTGTCCAAGGGGTACCGCGTGATCGCCAGCGACCGTCGCGGGCACGGCCGTTCGTCGCAGATCAGCACCGGCCACGACATGGACCACTACGCCAGCGACGTGAACGCCGTCGTCGAGCACCTCGACCTGCGCAACGCGATTCACATCGGACACTCCACCGGTGGCGGCCAGGTCGCCCGGTACGTCGCCAAGTACGGCCAGCCTCAGGGCCGCGTTGCCAAGGCCGTCCTCGTGTCCTCCGTGCCGCCCATCATGCTGAAGTCCGACAGTAACCCCGAGGGCACTCCCATCGAGGTCCTCGACGGCTTCCGCTCCGCTCTCGCCGCAAACCGCGCTGAGTTCTTCCAGGCCGTCGCTTCGGGCCCGTTCTACGGGTTCAACCGTGACGGCGTCGAGGTCTCCGAGCCGGTCGTCGCGAACTGGTGGCGCCAGGGCATGACCGGCAGCGCACTCGCGCACTACGAGGGCATCAAGGCGTTCTCCGAGACCGACCAGACCGAGGACCTGAAGGCCATCACTGTCCCGGTCCTCGTCATGCAGGGTGACGACGACCAGGTCGTTCCGTACAAGGCTGCCGCGCTCTTGCAGCACGAGCTCCTCCAGAACTCCGAACTGAAGCTCTACGCCGGCTACCCGCACGGCATGCTGACCACGCACGCTGACGTGATCAACCCCGACCTGCTCGCCTTCATTCAGAAGTAATCGACGGCAGAGGGGCCGAGAGGTGCATCCGGGGATCCGGGTGCACCTCTTCTGGGTCTTCGGGAACCCCGCGGTGTGATCATCGCCGAAGCACCGCCTCGAGACTTGGTGGAGGGGCTGACGGGAATCGAACCCGCGCTGTCTGCTTGGGAAGCAGAAGTTCTACCATTGAACTACAGCCCCGAACCCGACTCGATGACCGGGTGATCGCCAGCCTACCCGTCCGACCGATGAAGGCCAAAGCGCGCCCGTGCGGCATCTTCTCGGACTCGGGATGCCGAACGTCACGCACCGCGGCGGCATCCGACCCTCGCACTAGGCTGATCCCGTGCTTCTCAGCGACCGTGACATCAGGGCAGAACTCGCATCCGGCCGGATCGGACTGGCACCTCACGAACCCGAGATGATCCAGCCGTCGAGCGTCGACGTACGCCTCGACCGGTACTTCCGGCTGTTCGACAACCACAAGTATCCGTTCATCGATCCGTCGGTCGATCAGCCCGAGCTCACGCGGCTCATCGAGGTCGATCCCGACGAGCCGTTCATCCTGCACCCGGGCGAGTTCGCGCTCGGCGCGACCTTCGAGCAGGTCACGCTCGCCGACGACATCGCGGCCCGTCTCGAGGGCAAGTCATCGCTCGGACGGCTCGGCCTCATCACCCACTCGACCGCCGGCTTCATCGACCCCGGATTCACGGGACACGTCACTCTCGAGCTAGCGAACGTCGCGACGCTGCCGATCAAGCTGTGGCCCGGCATGAAGATCGGTCAGCTGTGCTTCTTCCGGCTGACCTCTCCGGCCGAGAACCCCTATGGGTCCGGACCCTACGGCAACCGGTACCAGGGTCAGCGCGGACCGACGGCATCCCGCTCGTTCCAGAACTTCCACCGCACCGACGTCGGCGTCACCGACGTCGGGTCGATCGGGGGCTGAGTCGCGGACCGTGCCTCGCCCCCGGGCCGCTGCGCGCCGCCTGAAAACAGGTAAACCGCGCGAGATCATGATGTTTCGGCTTGGGGTGGTCCGCGTGTCGTGGAGTTGGTCCCTGTTCCTTTCGTGTCAGGCCGCGTTCGCGGCGGGTTGTGTGGTGAGCCGGGTCAGGGTCTCGGCGGGTGTCGTGTAGCCGAGGCTCTGGTGCCGG
>NZ_JBJDRJ010000067.1:0-12317 GCF_044987415.1 Microbacterium sp. ZW T5_45
GCGCCTAGGGGCCCGATCAGGAGGACTCCCCTGACTTTCCAGCCCTCGCTCCCGCCCCAGCCGCTCAGCCCCCTCGACGGCCGCTACCGCACCGCCGTCACCGGGCTCGCCGACTTCCTCTCCGAGGCGGGACTCAACCGCGCACGCGTCGAGGTCGAGGTCGAGTGGCTGATCGCCCTCACCGACCGCTCGCTGTTCGAGACCTCGCCGCTGTCGGATGCCGACAAGGAGCGTCTGCGCGCCCTCTACCGCGACTTCGGTCAGGCCGAGATCGACTGGCTGGCCGAGAAGGAAGCCGTCACCCAGCACGACGTCAAGGCCATCGAGTACCTGGTGCGCGACCGTCTGTCGGCGCTGGGCCTCGACGCGATCGCCGAGCTCACGCACTTCGCCTGCACGAGCGAGGACATCAACTCCGCCTCGTACGCGCTCACCGTCAAGCGGGCGGTCGAGCAGGTCTGGTTGCCGGCGCTCGACACGATCATCGCGAAGCTGCGCGAGCTGGGCGTCGAGCACGCGGATGCCGCGATGCTCTCGCGCACGCACGGGCAGCCGGCCACGCCGTCGACCATGGGCAAGGAGCTCGCGGTGTTCGCGTGGCGCCTCGAGCGCGTGCGCGCTCAGATCGCGGCATCCGACTACCTCGCGAAGTTCTCGGGCGCGACCGGCACCTGGTCGGCCCACCTCGCCGCCGATCCGGATGCCGACTGGCCGACCATCGCCCGCGAGTACATCGAGGGTCTGGGTCTCGGGTTCAACCTGCTCACCACCCAGATCGAGTCGCACGACTGGCAGGTCGAGCTCTACGACCGGGTGCGCCACGCCGGCGGCATCCTGCACAACCTCGCCACCGACATCTGGACGTACATCTCGCTCGGCTACTTCGCGCAGATCCCCGTGGCCGGCGCGACCGGCTCGTCGACCATGCCGCACAAGATCAACCCGATCCGCTTCGAGAACGCCGAGGCGAATCTCGAGATCTCGAGCGCGCTGCTGGGTTCGCTCTCGCAGACCCTCGTCACGAGCCGTCTGCAGCGCGACCTCACCGACTCGACCACGCAGCGCAACATCGGTGTCGCGTTCGGGCACTCGCTGCTCGCTCTCGACAACCTGCGCCGCGGCCTGAACGCGATCTCGCTGTCGCGCGATGTGCTGCTCGCCGACCTCGACGTGAACTGGGAGGTGCTCGCCGAGGCGATCCAGACCGTCATCCGCGCCGAGGTCGTCGCCGGTCGCTCGACGATTCAGGACCCGTACGCGCTGCTCAAGGAACTCACCCGCGGCCACCGGGTCGGTGCCGCCGACCTGGCGGAGTTCGTCGAGAAGCTCGAGATCGGCGATGCCGCCAAGCAGCGTCTGCTCGCGCTGACGCCGGCCGGATACACGGGCATCGCCGAGCAGCTCGCCCGCTGAGCTCGCCATGCACAGCGACGAGATCATCGCTGCGCTGATTCCGCAGCGGCGTTCCGGCGGCCGATACCGGATGGACGACGTCGACGACTTCCTCGACGCCTGCGCGCTCGCGCTCCGCGACCGGGAGCAGGGACGGACGCCGACGCTGACCAGCACCGAGATCCTCACGCGACGGTTCCCCACCGTGGGGTTGTTCGGACTCGGCTATGACGCGGATGCCGTCGATCGGCTGCTCGACGAGATCGCGGGCGGGTTCCGCGCGTATGAACCGGCCTCCGTGCAGGATGCTCAGGAGGCCGAGGTGCGCGCGATGCTCGACCAGGTGCGCAAGCTCGGCGAGCGAAAGGACTGAGCCGCCGTCAGCGCTGCAGATCGCGTCGGGGCCAGAGCGCAGAGAACCGTGGTGCCGACGGCTCTGCGCTCCGTGGGCTGCAGAGTCGGGCGGCTGCTCAGGGGGAGGCCGGACGGCCGGAGCCGTCGGCGTCCGACGGGCCGGAGTCCGAGCCGGACTCCTCCGGGTCGTACAGCACCGGCCGGTCGACGTTCTTGGTCACATCGGCCGGGTCGACCGCGAGGATCAGCATCGCGAGGAACAGCAGCGTCACGATGAATGCGCCCCCGCCGACCACGAGACCGAGCGCGATCGGCGTCAGCCCCTGGTACGTGCCGTTCGCGATCGCGGTGTTCACGCGCGCGGTGAAGGCACCGGTGGAGACGAGCGTGACCACGGCGGCGAACACGCCGCAGGCCAGCGCGATCCCCAGCAGGTGCAGGGGGCGCAGGATCTCGCGCCGGGTCGGCTTGTCATCGGTCATCGATCTGCTCCCTGGATCGGCGCGGGCGCCGGGTCATCGGTGTCGGCGGCCTCTGCCCTCTTCGGCGTGAGCCCGGCGATGCCGAGGAAGACGGCGACGATGGCGGCGTAGCCGCCGAACATGCCGACGCCGAGGATGATCCCGGTGAGGACGAACTCGCCGGCGCCCTCGATCGCGTACGGCTGGGTGAATCCGGCAGGGATCACGATCAGCAGGAGCCCGAGCAGGATGCCGAAGGCTCCCACTGTGATCTCATCGCGTGCCGACGCCTCGCCCGAACGCCGCGCACGGATGCCGGAGATCAGCTCGATCAGGCCGGTGAGCAGCGCCCAGCCGATCACGATCGCGAAGAAGGCGTCGTTCGTTCGCCATGCGGGGATGCCGCTGGCCATGCCGGCGATCAGGCTGATCAGCCCCAGCGCGATCGGTGCCCACCGACGGCCTGCCGGATGCACGAGCCACGCCGACAGGCCGAGAACCAGCGCCGAGGCGATCACGAAACCGCTGAAGACCGAGAGACCGACCGCCGCCGAGTGGTCCGGCGAGAAGGTGATCATCAGCGCGGCGGCGGCGGCGAGCAGCGCGCGCACCAACTGGACGTGGCGCACGGTGAACGTACGGGCAGGGGCAGACATGACGATGCGGGGTCCTCCGGGGTCTCCTCCCCAGTCTACGCGGGGGTTCGCGGCGGCGTGGCCGGGCCCGGACGCGATCGTGGGGCCTGAGCGGACTTCCCCGGAACCATCCGCCAGGCCCCACGTGTTCGCAGCGAGGGGGGCACCACTGCGCGAGGACGGATCCCCGCACGCTCGGGCACCCTGCATGCGACGGAATCCACCTTCTCGACCCGTTCCCGCTCTGCCGTCCCCTGCATGCGGTCGCGCGGCCGTATGCTCAGGGTAGAGGGGAAATCTTCACATACCGGAGAGGGAGTGTGATGAGTTCCACGCCCGACAGGAAGATGTCCAGGACGGATGCCGTCGCTGCGGCGTTCCGCGATGCGATCAACGCCAGAGACGTCACTCTGGCATGGTTGCACGAGCAGCTCCGGCTTCGCGGGAACAGCGTATCGATGGCCACCCTGAGTTACTGGCGCTCAGGGGCGCGGCGCCCTGAGGGTGTGCAGTCGATCGCCGCGCTGAGCGATATCGAGGACCTGCTGCGCCTGCGCCCTGGGGCGCTGACGGCCCTCGTCGGCGGCACCCATCGCACTGGCCCTCTCGGTCCTGCGCAGTTCCCGATCGATGAAGGAGATCTCGAGGAGTTGGTGAAACAGGCGTTCGCCGCCCTCGGCGTGCCGTTCCCCGATCTCTGCCGGGAGATCACGACGCATTCGATCACCGACGTCGACGCCTCCGGCAACGTCGCGCACTGTTCCACACGCAGCATCGTGCAGTGCACGGTCGGCACGGCGATCGGCATCCCGTTCCTCGAGATGACGCCGGGTGAGCGCACGCCACCGCCGATCCTCGAGGCGGTGTCGGGCGGGCGCATCTCGCGCCGCTATTCGCACCCGAGCGGTCAGGTGCACGGAGCGCTCTTCGAGCTCGAGTGCCCGCTGCAGGCTCCGGACACCGCGGTGATCGAATGGTCGGTCGACTACCCCGACGGCTATCCGCCCTCGCGCGAGACCGGGCACGCGCTCGCCCGCCAGTGCCGGGAGCTTCTCGTCTGGACCCGCTTCCACCCCGACGCGCTGCCCGACTGGATAGAGGAGAAGATCGAGACCCCGGGCGAGGTGATCCTCACTCCGCTGACCCTGGACGGGCGCACGTCGATCCATCAGGTGCGCCGCGCGTTCGGACCGGGCGCGGTCGAGCTGCGCTGGGGATACGGCGAGCGCGGGAGTCAGCCGGGCTGATCCCCCGTCGCGACCGGGCGCCCCGGAGTGTTCGACCACTGGCTCCACGATCCCGCGAAGACCTTCGCAGCGATGCCCACCTCGTCGAGGACGAGTGCGGTGTGCGCGGCGGTCACGCCGGATCCGCAGTACGCCGCCACCGAGGTTCCCGCGTCGATGCCGATCGATTCGAGGGTCTTCAGGACCGTGGTGCGATCGAGCATCCGTCCTTCGTCGTCGAGATGACGACCGGTCGGCAGGTTGATCGCACCGGGGATGTGCCCGGCCACGGGGTCGTAGGGCTCGGTCTCGCCGCGGTAGCGCTCCGGCGCGCGGACGTCGAGCAGCACTCCCGATGCCGGGAAGGCCGCCGCCTCGTCGATCGTCAGCGCCTCCGCGCCGATCTCGGTGAGCGCGACATCGCCGAGCTCGGGGAGGACGTCATCGGTCGCGACCTCGAGTCCCGCCGCGACCCATGCCCGGATGCCCCCGTCGAGCAGTCGCACGTCGACGCCGCCCTGCCGCAGCAGCCACCAGGCCCGCGCGGCGGCGATGCCCTGGAAGTCGTCGTAGACGACGACGGCGTCGCCGTGGTTCACACCCCAACGGCGGGCCGCGGCCTGCAGCTGAACGGTGGACGGGAGCGGATGCCGGCCCTCAGAGGGCTCCCCGTGCGTGGCGAGCTCGCGGTCGAGCGGCACGAACACGGCGCCGGGGACGTGCCCGCCGAGGTACTCGGGGTGCCCGTCGGGGCGGTCGAGCCGCCACCGCACATCGAGGACGCGCACCGGAGCGTCCGACGCGAGGAGGTCGTTCAGTTCTGCCGCGGACACGAAGTTGCTCATGTCGCGAGGGTACCGGCATCCGCACCTGCTTCGGCCCGGCCGTACACTCGATGAGGCAGCGTCGAGAAAGGCACCCGATGGCCACTCGAATGCGCTGGATGCGCTTCCGCCCGCAAGAGGCGGCGCTGATCGCCATCACCGCGGTCTGGGGCAGCACCTTCCTTCTCGTGCACTGGGCGATGGAGCACGCGGATCCGTGGTTCTTCGTCGGCATCCGCTTCCTCGTCGCGGGTCTCATCAGCGTGGCGATCTTCTGGCGCTCGCTGCGCGGAATGCGCTGGCGCGACATCGGCGCCGGTGCCGCGATCGGTGTGATGATCTACCTCGGCTACGGGCTGCAGACCCTGGGGCTGCAGACGATCGATTCGAGCACCTCGGCGTTCATCACGGCGATGTACGTGCCGCTGGTTCCGCTCGCGCAGTGGGCCGTCTTCCGCAAGCGCCCGCCGACCATGGCCTTCGTCGGAGCCGGGCTCGCCTTCGTCGGCCTGATGCTCATCGCCGGCCCCGACGCCTTCGCGCTCACTCTGGGCACGGGCGAGATCGCGACCATGATCAGCACTCTGCCGATCGCGGCCGAGATCATCCTCATCAGCGTTTTCGCCGGCAAGGTCGACCTCGGCCGCATCACGATCGTGCAGCTGCTGACGGCCGGTCTGCTCGGGCTGCTCACGATGCCCGTGGCGGGCGAGGCCGTCCCCGAGTTCTCGTGGGTATGGGTCGGGGCGGCCGTCGGACTGGGAGCGGCCAGTTGCCTCATCCAGCTCACGATGAACTGGGCGCAGAAGTCGGTGTCGCCGACCAGGGCGACGATCATCTACGCCGGCGAGCCGGTCTGGGCAGGGGTCATCGGGCGCATCGCCGGAGAGCGACTGCCCGCCACCGCGCTGATCGGCGGAGGGCTCGTGGTGCTGGGGATCCTCGCGAGCGAGCTCAAGCTCGTCAGGCGGAAGAGCCGCGCGGTCGAGGAGCAGCCCTCCGAGAGGGGCCGCTGAAGCCCGCCGAAAGCGCTGCACCGTTTCAGCGCGGATTCAGCCCCTGACCGCCAGACTGGGTGAATGCGGATCCTGGTGGTGGACGACGAGGTGCGGCTGGCGGATGCCGTGCGCCGCGGCCTCGAGGCCGAAGGGTTCGCGGTCGACGTCGCGCACAACGGCGTGGACGGACTCTGGCGGGCCCGTGAGACGACATACGACGCGATCGTGCTCGACCTGATGATGCCCGGTATGAGCGGCTGGAAGGTGTGCGAGGCGCTGCGCGCCGAGGAGAACTGGACACCGGTGCTCATGCTCACGGCGAAGGACGGCGAGTGGGATCAGGTCGAGGCGCTCGAGACGGGCGCCGACGACTACGTCACGAAGCCGTTCTCCTTCGCCATCCTCGTCGCCCGGATCCGCGCGCTCGTTCGTCGTGGCGGAGTGGCAAGACCCGCCGTGCTCGAGGCCGGCGATCTGCGGCTCGATCCCGCCGCGCATGAGGTCTGGCGCGGCGACACCCCCATCGCGCTGACCGCCCGCGAGTTCTCGGTTCTCGAGTACCTCATGCGACACCGCGGCCAGGTGCTGACCAAGCGTGCTCTCATCGAGGGAGTGTGGGACGACGACTTCGACGGCGATCCGAACATCGTCGAGGTGTACGTCGGTCACCTGCGCCGCAAGCTCGACAAGCCGTTCGGACGCGCGGCGATCGAGACGATCCGCGGCGCCGGCTACCGTCTGGCGGCCGATGGTGGCTAGACGGTTCTGGCGCTCGGTCCGCGGTCGCACGACCCTCGGGGCCACGCTCGTCGTGGCTCTCGCTCTCGTGGTCGGATCGGTCCTGTTCTACGGCATCCTGAACTCCAGCGTCCATGCGGCGTCGGAACGGGCGGCGGAGCAGAGACTCGAGGAGCTCGCGGAGCGATTCGACTCCCGGGGCGGAGGCCCAGCTCTCGACAGTCTCGACGATGAGATCGTGCAGCTCCTCGACGAGAACGGGGCGGTGAGGGCGGCGAGCGAGGACGCGCGCGACGATCTCGGCTCGACGCCGCTGCCGGCCGGCGACGGACCGCAGCGGATCACGATCGAGGGCGAGCCGATGCTCGTGGTCTCGGAGGATCTCGACGGCGACGGCACTCTGGTGCTCGCGGTCTCGGCGGAAGAGGGCGAGGAGACACTGGCGACCGTCGCCGTGCTGCTCGCGGTCGCCGTGCCGTTGCTGCTCGCGCTGGTCGCCGTCACGACCTGGCTGGTGACGGGCCGGGCGCTGCGGCCGGTCACGCGCATCCGCGCGGAGGTCGACGGCATCACCGCCGAGCGCCTGCACGAGCGCATCGAGGTGCCCTCGTCGGCGGATGAGATCGCCGCGCTCGCGAGCACGATGAATCGGATGCTGGATCGCCTGGACTCCGCTGCGGCGGCGCAGCGCCGTTTCGTCTCGGACGCCTCGCACGAGCTGCGCTCCCCGCTCGCGACGATCCGCCAGCACGCCGAGCTCGCGCAGGCGCACCCGGGTGCCACGAGCATGGGAGAGCTCGCCGAGGTCGTCTCGGAAGAGGGGCTGCGCCTGCAGGGCATCGTGGAGTCGCTGCTGCTGCTCGCCCGGCTCGACGAGGGTGCGAGCAGGTTGACCGAGGCGGTCGACCTCGATGACCTCGCCCTCGGCGAGGTGCGGCGACTGCGGGCCGCGGGGGTCGAGGTCGATGGCTCCGGCATCCGTGCGGCCCGGGTCGAGGGCGATCCCCGGCTGCTGGGGCAGCTGCTGCGCAATCTCGCCGACAACGCGGTACGGCACAGCGCCGGGCGGGTGGCGATCAGCGTGGTGCCGCAGGACCGTCACGTGTTCGTGCTCGTCGAGGACGATGGGGTCGGGGTGCCGGCCGAGGAGCGGGAGCGGATCTTCGAGCGCTTCGTGCGCCTCGACGAGGCCCGCAGCCGGGATGCCGGTGGCAGCGGGCTGGGCCTGACCATCGTGCACGGCATCGCCACGGCGAGCGGAGGTTCCGTGGCGGTCGACGAGTCACGCTGGGGTGGAGCTCGCTTCGTGGTGACCCTGCCGCTCGCGAACTGAGGGCTGCGCCTCCGGGGGTGCAGCACCCCGTCGGGCGGAGTTCGCCGTCATGGGCGGAGACCTCCCCTCTCAGCATCCGCCCCACAGGGTGTCGCTCCACCCGCCGCGTCGAGGGGCTCTCCTGTTCGGCGTTCCTGAAAGCGGCTTCAGGATGCTTCAGGCGCGCTTCAGCACCCGGAAGCGAGCATGGATGCATGAGCGATCAGAACCAGAACCCCACTCCCGAGAACGCGCCCGAGCGGCCGACCCCGCCTGCCCCGCCCGCGGCGGATGCACCGACCGTCCCGGTCGAGCCGGCCACCGCGCACGATGCTGCGGCAGCCGTTCCCGCAGAGTCGCAGGCCGATGCGCAGAAGCCCGGCCGCAAGCGCGCGCTGCTGATCGGCGGCGGCATCGCCGCGGCCCTGCTGCTCGCCGGTGGCGGCGTCGCGGTCGGAGCGGCGATCGGCGACGAGTTCGGCGATGACGACGATCGCGCCGTCGCCTCCGATGGCCAGCGTTCGGACGACGACCAGGACGACCGCGACGACCGCTCGGAAGACGACGCGGCACCCCAGAACCAGAACGGGCAGAACCAGAACGGGCCGGTCACCGGCATCGGCACCGACTCGGCCGACGAGCTCGTCGCCATCGCGGATGCCGCCCGCGGCGCAGCCGACGGCGTCGTGACCTCGATCGACGCGAAGCGCGACGGCACGTGGGAGGTGCAGCTCGAGAACTCGACCGGCGGCGAGACCGAGGTGCGGGTCGACGCCGACCTCGTCGCGACCGTCGTATCGACCGATGAGGATGACGACGACTCGGCTCCCGCGCTGACTCTCGACGAGGCCACGATCCGCGCGCTGGTGGATGCCGCCGTCGCCGAGGCCGACGGCATGATCACCGACCTCGACGTGGACGACGACGCGTCGAGCCCGTACGACGTCTCGGTGCTCACGGGCGACCGCCGCTCGATCGACATCGACCTCAGCGCCGACTTCGCAGTCGTCGGCACTGACACCGACGACTGAGCGGGTCAGCTGCGGTTCCAGTGCCGCAGCTTCTCGGGGTTGCTCACGACCCAGAACTGCGAGAGCAGCCCCGCCCGCACCTCGACGGCCAGCACCGCGACGACGGCATCCGCCCTCATGAGCACGATTCCGGCACGTCCGTTGACCGAAGCCGGCCTCACCGTTGTCCCGGATCCGGCGAGCGCGGCCAGAGCGGCGACCGCGGAATCGGCATCCGTGATTCGCGGCGACGACGGCACAGATCCGGAGTCGACCACCAGCACCACATCACTCCGGAGGACGGAGCGGATGCCGTCGGCATCGCCCGCGACGAGCGCCCGGGTGAGCGACTCGAGCAACCCGCTGCCTGACGCATCCGACCCCGCAGCGCGCCGCCCGTCGGTGCCGTCGTCGGCCCGATGCGCGCGGATCCCCTCGCAGCCCTGCCGGCGCGCGCACGCCGACGGCGCCCTGCGGTTCATCCGCCGACCGCGGCGACGTGGCCGAGCTTGTCGGGAGCCATCACCCAGAGGAGCTGCTCGATGCCCTCGGCAGACGTCGTGACCGCCACCATCGTGGTGATCACGCCGTTCTCGATGAGCGTCACCGCCGGCTGCCCGTTGACCTCGACCCAGCCGATCGACTTGCGCTCCCAGAAGTGGCTCGCGAATGCCGCGACGAACTTCGCGACCCGAGCGCGCCCGATCACGGGGACGCGCGCCGCGAGCTTGACGCCGTTGCCATCGGTGTAGCTCACGACGTCGGCGGCGAACAGCTCCTCGAGCGCATCCGCATCGCCGTTCTGCGCCGCCACGAGGAACGCCTCGAGCAGGCGCCGCGGGTCGCTCGGAGGCGCCTCGGTCTGTTTCGCCGAGGCCAGATGCGCCCGCGCCCTGCTCACCAACTGGCGGGCGTTGACGACGGTCGACGAGATCACGTCCGCGATGCGCGGGTACGGGTAGTCGAAGGCCTCGCGCAGGATGTATGCGGCGCGCTCTGTCGGCGTGAGTCTCTCGAGCGTCAACAGGATCGCGAACTGCAGCGCCTCGGCACGCTCGGCGCCCAACGCGGGATCGTCGTCGGTGTTCACCGGCTCGGGCAGCCACGGGCCGATGTACGTCTCACGTCGGGCGCGCGCGGACTGCAGCACGTTGATCGACAGCCGGGTCGCGACCGTCGTGAGGAACGCCCCGGGTTCGCGCACCGTGCTGCGGTCGGTTCCCTGCCAGCGGATCCAGGTCTCCTGCACGATGTCCTCGGCATCCGCGACGGTGCCGAGCATCCGGTACGCGATGCCGAAGAGCCGTCGCCGGTGCGCCGCGAACAGCTCGATCGCCGCGTCCATCCCGGTGGCGGCATCCGGGCGGGGGAGATCGTCGGCGGATGTCGTCACGACTCCACTCTGTTCGGTCCCGGTATGTCGCGACAAGGCCCACCACCTTCCTCTCGGCGCGTATTGCGCCCTCACAGAGTCCGACCGGACGGCATCCGTTTCTGTGACGTGATCTGTCACATCCCGGCGCGCTCCCCGGTCATTCCGGGGGAGCGCGCCGTTCGCGCGTACCTCGCGATCGAAGGAGAGACATGAGAATCGCAGTCATCGGAGGCACCGGCCTCATCGGAACGCGTGTGGTCCGCTCGTTGCGCGGCGACGGGCACGACGTCGTCGCCGCTGCCCGGTCCACCGGCGTCAACTCCTTCACGGGCGAGGGACTGGCGGATGCTCTCGCCGGCGCCGACGTCATCGTCGACGTGTCGAACTCGTCGTACACCGACGAGGAGGCCGCGCGCGAGTTCTTCTACGCCTCGACGATGAACCTGCTCGGCTACGGCGACGCGGCGGGTGTCGGGCACCATGTCGCGCTCTCGGTCGTCGGCACCGATCGGCTCGCGCGCGCCGAGGGCGGGTACTTCATCGCGAAGGAGCAGCAGGAGCGTCTGCTCTCGTCGTCCGGGCGTCCGTACACTCTGGTGCACGCGACGCAGTTCTTCGAGTTCGTCCGGAGCATCACCGATCATGCGATGCGCGGCGGGGCGGCGCATGTCGCCGATGTGCTCGTGCAGCCCATGGCGGCCGACGACGTGGCGGCGGTCGTCGCGCAGGCGGCACTCGCCGAACCACGCTGCGGGATGCAGGAGCACGGCGGGCCCGAAGTGTTCAGCCTAGGCGAGATCGCGGCTCTGGATCTGCGCTGGCGCCACGACGACCGCGAGGTCCTGCCCGATCCGCTCGGGACGTATTTCGGTGCGCGTCTCGCCCCGCGCGATCTCCTGCCCGAGGCGACCGCCACGATCGCTCCGACGCGATACCACGAGTGGCGCGTGTCGGCCGGCTGACGTCACAGTCCGCGGCTCTGCCCGGTCAACCCTGGCAGAGCGCCGCAACCGGCATCCCCCCACTCAGGAAAGGCATGGACATGGGAAAGAAGATCGTCGTCATCGGAGGCACCGGCCTCATCGGCTCGAAGGTCGTCGCGAAGTTGAACGAGCACGGCCACGAGGCCGTCGCCGCATCACCGAACACCGGCGTGAACTCGCTCACCGGTGAGGGTCTGGCAGCGGCCCTCACCGGCGCGGACACCGTCGTAGACGTGTCGAACTCGCCGTCGTTCGCTCCGGCGGACGTGCTCGAGTTCTTCACGACCTCGACGCGCAACCTGCTCGCTGCCGAGATCGCCGCCGGTGTCACGCACCACGTGGCCCTCACGATCGTCGGCACCGACCGCCCGCAGAACATCCCCTACTTCGCGGCGAAGGTCGCGCAGGAGAAGCTCATCCGCGAGTCGGGCATCGGCTTCTCGCTGGTGCACGCGACCCAGTTCTTCGAGTTCGTCGGCAGCATCGCCGACATCTCCACCGAGGGCGACACCGTGACGCTTCCCGGCGCACTGATCCAGCCGATCGCCGCCGAGGACGTGGCGACAGCGGTCGCTCGCACCGCGGCCGGCGGGCCCATCGGCGATGTCGAGATCGCCGGCCCCGAGGCGTTCGGCATGGACGAGTTCGCGCGGCGCGCGCTGGCGTTCCGCGGCGATCCGCGCTCCGTCGTGCGCGACGACACGGCGCCGTACTACGGAGCACAGATCGAGGAACGCACTCTCATCCCCGTCGACGGCGCGCAGATCTTCGCGACCACGCTCGAGGAGTGGCTGCCGCTGAACCCGCCGCGGGTGTAGTTCTTCGATCTCGCCGTCCCGCATCTGCCGAGAACAGGTCAACCGCGCCAGGACATGATGTTTCCGCATGGGGTGCCCCTGTGATGGTGGAGTCTGGTCCTGATGGATGAGATGAGTGATGAGCGTGGGAAGAGGCCGCCGATCAGGAGGGTGCAATACACGCCTGCGGAGCGGGCGGAGGCGGTGCGGAT
>NZ_JBJDRJ010000068.1:0-11560 GCF_044987415.1 Microbacterium sp. ZW T5_45
GGTGCGGCGCGGGGGGCGTCGCGGTGCAAAAAGTCGGAGCCTCGCCGCGACACGCCGTGCTGCGGCACGGCGTGTCGCGCGGAAGCTCCGACTTTTCACACGGCTAGGCGCGGGGGCGCGGGACGGATGCCGAGCGCCGCGGGGCGCCGGGTGTCAGCGCAGCAGGCCGAGGCTCGCGAGAGCCTGACGGATGAGCGTGCCGCGGCCGCCCTCCATCTCGGCGGCGACCGCATCGGAGGCCGCGGCCTCCGGCGTGAACCAGGTGACTTCGAGAGCATCCTGGCGGGGTTCGCACGTGCCGGTCACCGGCACCACATAGGCCAGCGAGACCGCGTGCTGGCGGTCGTCATGGTATGCGCTCACCCCGGGGATCGGGAAGTACTCGGCCACCGTGAACGGCAGCGGCTGCAGCGGCAGCAGGGGGAAGGCCATCGGGCCGAGGTCGTTCTCGACGTGCCGGAAGAGCGCGTCGCGGATCGTCTCGCCGAAGCGGACTCGCCCCGACACGATCGTGCGGGTGATCTCGCCGAGCGGCGTGGAGCGCAGCAGGATGCCGATCTCGATGACCTGGCCCGCGCCGTCGGTGCGCACGGGGATCGCCTCGACGTACAGCATCGGCAATCTGCGCCGCGCCTCTTCGAGTTCGAACTCCGTGAGCCAGCCGGGGTTGGCCCCCGACGCGGATGCCGGCTCGCCGAACGAGCCGAGACCGGAGTCTTCGGGTTCCGGATCGGGATCGGGTGTGCGGACGGCCATGGGTCATTTCTACCAGCCGCGCGCGGGATCCGCGCCCCGTCGCCGCACTCGGCCACGCCAGCCCGGCCGAGAGGGATGTCACCGGCCGCTGGCAGGATGAAGGACGTGATGGAGATCGACGACGCCGCGACGAGATGGTCCACCGACGACAGAACTGGCAAGCCTCTGCTCGTTCTGCTGCACGGGTACGGGTCCGACGAGGACGACCTCTTCGGACTCGTGCGCTTCCTTCCGGATGCCTTCGCCGTGGCATCCGTCGCGGCACCGCTCACGCCGCCGTGGCCGCTCCCCGGCCGATCCTGGTATCCGATCGACGGACTCGACGGGCGCGACCCCTCGCACGTCACGGCCGCCGCCGAAGCCCTCGTGCGCTGGCTCGAGCCCCTGGCCGCTCACGCACCCTCCGTGGCGCTGCTCGGCTTCTCACAGGGCGCGGCGGTGTCACTGCAGGCGCTGCGCATCTCCCCTGACCTCGTGGGCGCCGTGGTCGCGCTGAGCGGATACGCGAGTACCGGCGATCTCCCCCTCGATGCACAGCTGGCCCAGTCCCGACCGCCGGTGTTCTGGGGTCGCGGCACGCACGACGACATCATCGGCGCGCACCTCGTGCAGCACACCACCGAGTGGCTGCCGGGGCACTCGACGCTCACCGGTCGCGTCTACCCCGGGCTCACCCACAGCATCTCCGAGGACGAGCTCATCGACGTGCGCCGCTTCCTCGAGACCTGGATCGAGAGCTGATCAGTCCCGCTTCTCCTCGTCTCGCGCATCGGGCCCCTGCTGCTCCCGCTCGCGGAGCTGACGGATCTGCTGCCGCCGGAGCCTGTTGCCCGCCGCGATGAACGCCATCATCACTCCGGCGCCGATCGCCACTCCGATGACGACGCCGAGCACGATGTTGTCGATCGACACCCCCAGCGCCACTCCGACGCCCATGCCGACCGCGAGTCCTGCTCCCATGCCGACCCGCTGCAGCATCTCTGCGGGGTTCGGGTTCTGCTCTGCCATACCTCGACCCTACGAGCAGGCGCGCGCCGCCGCATCCGCCCTCAGGCTGATCTCGCGACACGCCCGGGGTTGCGGACTCCGGACGCGCCTGGGTATGGTCGTCGAGTCCTGTCCGCCGTGTCTGGAAGTTCTTTGATCTGAATCGTCGCCTCCGCGCCTCTCTTTCCGCGCGCTGACCCGACGATCCTTCCTCAGGCTCAGGAACCCCGGTTCCGTCCGCTCCGCCGTACCCGGCGTCGAGAACGGACCGCCTCGGTGTCAGTGCACTCTCGCACTCGACAGGAGCCCCCATGTCCACACCTTCCTCACACTCATCCGTCGTCCTCGATCGGGTCGGCCTCGTCTGGCCCGACGGGCAGACCGCGCTCGACTCCCTCTCCGGCTCGTTCGGCAACGGCCGCACGGGCCTGGTCGGACGCAACGGCGCAGGGAAGTCCACGCTGCTGCGACTGATCGCCGGCGAGCTCGCTCCCACATCGGGGACGATCACCGCGTCCGGCGATGTCGCCTATCTGCCGCAGCAGCTCACCCTCGACGTCGAGCGACGCGTCGCCGAGCTGCTCGGTGTGGCCGCACCTCTCGACGCGGTCCGCGCGATCGGCGCGGGCGACGTCGACCCGGCGCACTTCGATGCGGTCGGTGACGACTGGGACATCGAGGCCCGCGCCGAAGCATCCCTCGCCGAGGCCGGGCTCTCCCCCGACTTCCTCGATCGTCGGGTCGGGGAGCTCTCGGGCGGTGAGGCGGTGCTCGTCGCGATCGCCGGCATCCGTCTGCGTCGCGCACCGATCACTCTGCTCGACGAACCGACCAACAACCTCGACCGTGATGCGCGGGCGAAGCTCGCCGCCATGGTGTCGTCATGGAAGGGCACGCTGGTCGTCGTGAGCCACGACGTCTCGCTGCTGGAACTGATGGACGACACCGCCGAGCTCTACGGACGGACGCTGAGCGTGTTCGGCGGTCCGTACTCGGAGTGGCGCGCCTGGCTGGATGCCGAGCAGGACGCCGCGCGACAGGCCGAGGCCACGGCCAAGCAGGAGCTCCGTAAGGAGAAGCGCCAGCGCATCGAGGCGGAGGTCAAGCTCGCGCACCGTGCTCGCACGGCGAGGAAGGCCGAGCTCGAGAAGCGCGTGCCGAAGATCATCGCGCACGGCCGGAAGATGGCCGCCGAGGTATCGGCGGGCAGGCTGCGCTCCGAGGTCGGCGCGAAGGAGGACGCCGCACGCGCCTCGCTCGACGAGGCCGGTCTGCGCATCCGCTCGGACGCCTCGATGAAGATCGAGCTTCCCGATCCGGATGTCTCGCGCAGCCGCCGGATCGCGACGGTCGGCACCGCTGAGCACTCGTGGGTCGTGCAGGGCCCTGAACGCGTCGCGCTGATCGGCCGCAACGGCGTGGGCAAGACCACCCTGCTCGAGCGGATCGTCGCGTCGGCGGTCGCACCCGACTCGCAGAACTCCGGAGATTTCACCACGGATGCCGGTTCTCGCACGGAATCCGGGGATTCGGGCACGGATCTCCGGAGTTCTGAACGCCCGGAGCTCGTCGCCGAGGCCCACACCGACCGCATCGGATACCTTCCGCAGCGCGTCGACGGACTCGACGACGCCCGCACGGTGTTCGAGAACGTGGCGGATGCCGCGCCGCAGGTGCCAGAGAAGGAGCTGCGCAACCGCCTGGCGCGATTCCTCATCCGCGGAGCGACGACCGAGCGCCCGGTGAGCGCGCTGTCGGGCGGTGAGCGATTCCGGGTGGCACTGGCGACGCTGCTGCTCTCGGAACCGGCACCGCAGCTGGTCGTGCTCGACGAGCCGACGAACAACCTCGACCTCGACACGGTCGATCAGCTCGTCGAGGCGCTGCGCGCCTACCGTGGCGCGGTGCTCGTCGTCAGCCACGACGATGCGTTCCTCGAACGGCTCGATCTCGACCTCACGCTCGAGATCGGTGCGGACGGGGATCTGACGGAAGTGTGACGGCGGGGAGGGAGAGATCCTCTCCCTCCCCGCCGCACTGGTCACTCCACCGGATCGCACTCCCCGTCGGCGGCGCCGTTCGGGAACAGTCCGATCACCGTCGTGCCGTCCGACTCGTAGACGTCGATGCAGCCCTCGATCGCCCAGCTCTCGCTGTCGCGGATGTACCCGATCTCGCCGTTCGTCGCCTGCGCCGCGATGAGATCGGGGACACCGTCGTCGTTCGGCACGCCGTAGGTCTCGCCGCGGGCGTTCACTCCCCACTCCGAGGTCTCCGAGCTGCCGTATCGTGCAACCACGCTCCACGGGGTCCCCGGGTCGGCCGTGACCGTGATCGAGGTGTCTCCCTCCGCGGGGAGGAGCCCGTCGGAGATGTGTGTGGAAGGGTCCGCGCGCACCGGATCGGAGCAGTCCCACGTGACGGCCGACGCGCCGCCACCCTGCCCCGAACGCGTCAGCACCTCGATCCGCCCACCCTCGCTGCAGGTGATGTCGAGGATGACCCGATCCGCTCCCTCCGGCACCGGCCCGAGCTCGATCTCGGCGGTTCCCGTGTAGCTGCCGGCGACCGTCGCCTCGAACGCCGTGACGGTCGTCGTACCGGGCAGAGCACCGACGACCACCGCCGCGCCGGTCAGCGCACCGGCGAGCGCGAACGATCCGACGGTGATCGTCACCGTGCGGGTGCGCCTCTGCTGCCGCCGCAGTCGGCTGCGGCTCGTCCCGATCGCGGCGAGCTCGCGCTCGACGGCTTCGGCGAACGTGTGGTCCATGGTGGTGTTCATGCGGTCTCTCCTTCGGTGAGGAACCAGGCGACATGGGGCGATCCCGTCCCGAGATCGGTCTGCAGGCGGCGACGTGCGCGCATCAGGCGCGTGCGCGCTGCACCGGGCCGCAGCCCGAGCAACGGCGCCGCATCGGCGACGCTCAGGCCGTCTACGGCGGTGAGGGTGAGAAGAGCGGCATCCTTCGCATCGAGTTGGGCGAGAGCCTCTCGGAGGCGGATGCCGAGCACTTCGGCCTCGATCGCGGACACCGCCTCCTGCTCGGCATCCGGAGCCTCGTCCTCTCGGGGCATCGCGGCGAGCAGGCGACGATAGCGCAGCCCGCTGCGACGCTGATTCCGCGCCGTGTTCGCGACAGCGACGAGCAGCCAGGGCAGCACCGAGCCGTCGACGAGCGTCACCGACCGGCGACGCCGCCAGAGCTCGAAGAAGGCGATGGCCGTCGCGTCTTCGGCGTCATGCCGCCGATCCACGAGGGCGGCCGCCCGGCGATACACGCTGTCGCGGTGACGCCGGAAGAGTTCCGAGAACGCGGAACCGTCCTCGAAGCAGGCTCTTCGCCAGATATCGGACTCGTCGTTCTCGCTCATACCCGGTGATGTCCGGCACCCGTCGAAGTGTCACAGACCTCGAGATCAGGCTCGCCTGCTGCGCATCGCCCGGGTGTGCGAGAGCGTCGGATCCGCGGCGAGCGCGGCGTACTCGTCGGATTCGCGCGGGACCAGCGCCACACGGCCGTCGGCGTCATGGTGGAGTCCCCAGCCGTAGCGCTTGCCGAGCGGTGAGGAGCGCAGACAGGCCTGCCCCTTCGCGAACAGTCGAGCACGCGCGGCCTCGTCGTCTACGGCGACGCCGTTGCGCTGCGCCCAGGTCTCGAAGATCACGTCGTCGGAGGTGCGCGAGTACGGATGCTCGGCGATGAGGCGGTAGTGCAGCGTTGCGATCGTCGGGTTCTCGGTCAGCGGCGGTTCGACGCCGTGCTCCGCCGGGCAGTCCTCGGCGACCTCGATGAAGGTGTCGCGGTAGTTCGTGGTGTGCATCATGCCTCCGTCGCATCGGTGCGGTCGCCGGTGACGAGGCTACTCCGGTGCGCGGACCGCGGCGGGCAGCGCCGCGGTCCGCGCGGGCTCAGGCTCCGGGGACGATCACCGCGCGCCCGCGGACCCTGCCCGCGTGCAGGTTCTCGTACGCCTCGGGGGCCTGATCCAACGAGTACTGCTCGACGTGGATAGAGATCGCACCGCGCTTGGCGAGCTCGACGACCTCCATGAGCTCGGTGCGGGATCCCCAGTTGATCGCGCGGCCGTTCACATCGAGCGGCACGGTCGTCTGGCCGATCGGCACGGCACCGGTCGCGACGCCGACGACGACGATCTGACCGCCGACGCGGATCATGCCCGCGGCGAGGTCGGCGGTGGGCTGGATGCCGACGAAGTCGAACACGGCATCCGCTCCGAGTTCGCGAGTGATCGCCTTGACGGCGGGGATCGCGTCGGGGTTCGACAGGAAAGCCTCGTCGGCGCCCACCTCCTTCGCGAAGGCGAGCCGGTCCTCAGCGACGTCGAGCACGACGACGGTGGTCTGCGTCAGCGCCTTCAGCAGCTGGATGGCGACGTGACCGAGTCCGCCGGAGCCGATCACCACGGCGGTCGTGCCGGGGGTGAGATGCGGCAGGGCCGACTTGATCGCACGGTACGGGGTGAGCGCGGCATCCGTGAGCGAGACGTTCGCGACGGGGTCGAGGTCGCCGATCGGCACCAGGTGGCGGGCGTCGTCGACCAGCATGTACTCGGCCATGCCGCCGTCGCTGTAGATGCCGGGAGCGCGCATGCCCTTCTCGCAGTTCTGCTCCTCGCCGCTCGCGCAGGCGTAGCAGCGTCCGCAGCCCCAGGGGCCGTAGACGATGACGCTCTCGCCGACCTCGAGGTCGGTGACTCCGGCGCCGAGCTCGTCGACGACGCCGGCGACCTCATGCCCGAGCGTCAGCGGCAGCGGCTTGAAGTAGTAGTCCTCGGCGCTGGTTCCCATGATGAACTCGTCCGAGTGGCAGGCCCCGGCGGCGGTCACTCTGAGCAGGATCTCGCCCGGCCCGGGAACGGGCTTGGGCACCTCCACCAGTTCGGGACGGCTTCCGATCTCGCGGTACTGCAGTGCTTTCATCTCTCCGGCTTCTCTCCGGGCGGATGGCCCGGCACGGGCGCAACGGTGCGCAGGGCGTGAGACTCGCGGGGTGCCGCGAGCCTCATCCAGGCTGCTCCTGGGATTCCGCGCCGATGTCGGTGGCCTCGGCGAAGATGGAGGGATGGGTGACGTCCTCGATCGCTTCACCCCGGCTACGCAGGACTGGTTCCGGGGTGCGTTCAGCGCGCCCACTCCCGCACAGGCAGGGGCGTGGAACGCGATCTCCGCCGGGCGCCACGCACTCGTGGTCGCCCCGACCGGCTCCGGAAAGACGCTCTCGGCCTTCCTCTGGGCGATCGACAGCGTGTTCCGAGAGCGAGCGGCGCTCCCGGAACAGCCGGGTCCGAGAAAGAAGAAACAGGAGACGGATGCTTCCCGCACCCGCATCCTGTACATCTCGCCGTTGAAGGCGCTCGGTGTCGACGTCGAGCGCAACCTGCGTTCGCCTCTGATCGGCATCGGCCAGTCGGCCAAGCGCCTCGGGATGCCGGCGCCGTCGGTCACGGTGGGCGTTCGTTCGGGCGACACCACCTCGAGCGATCGGCGCAAGCTGGTCGCCGATCCCCCTGACATCCTCATCACGACGCCCGAGTCGCTGTATCTGATGCTCACGAGCCGCGCGGGCCAGACGCTGCGCGACGTGCACACCGTGATCATCGATGAGGTGCATGCGGTCGCGGCCACCAAGCGCGGAGCACACCTTGCAGTGAGCCTCGAGCGGCTCGACGCGCTGCGGGCGCAGAACGGCACCGAGACCCCCGCGCAGCGGATCGGCCTCTCCGCCACCGTGCGTCCGATCGATGAGGTCGCGCGGTTCCTCGGCGGCGCGGCTCCCGTCGAGATCGTCGCCCCGCCCGCGTCGAAGACGTTCGAGCTTGGCGTCGTCGTCCCCATGGACGACATGACCAATCCGCCGCCTCCGCCCGGGGTCACCGCCCCCATCGACGGTGAACCCGCCGAATACAGCGAGGTCACGGGGTCGGTCTGGCCCCACGTGGAGGAGGCGATCGTCGACCGAATCCTCGAGAACAACTCCACGATCGTGTTCGCGAACTCGCGTCGACTGGCCGAGCGCCTCACCGGCCGGCTGAACGAGATCTACTCCGAGCGGAACGGGCTCGCGATCCCGGAGGCGACGGTGCCGGCGGCGATGATGGCGCAGGCCGGAACGACCGCCGGAGCCGACCCGGTCCTCGCGAAGGCTCACCACGGCTCGGTGTCGAAGGAGCAGCGGGCCCAGGTCGAAGAGGAGCTCAAGTCCGGCGTCCTGCGCTGCGTCGTCGCCACGAGCAGCCTCGAGCTGGGCATCGACATGGGCGCCGTCGACCTCGTGATCCAGGTCGAGGCGCCGCCGTCCGCGGCGTCGGGCCTGCAGCGCGTCGGCCGTGCGGGGCATCAGGTCGGTGAGATCAGCAGGGCCGCCCTCTTCCCCAAGCACCGCGGAGACGTGCTGCACACCGCGATCGTCACCGAGCGGATGCTGGCGGGCAAGATCGAAGCGATCCAGGTCCCCCGCAACCCGCTCGACATCCTCGCGCAGCAGACGGTCGCGGCGAGCGCACTGGGCGAGATCAGCGTCGAGGAGTGGTTCGAGACGGTACGGCGATCCGCGCCGTTCCAGGCCCTTCCGCGCTCCGCCTACGAGGCGACGCTCGACCTGCTCGCCGGACGCTTCCCCTCCGACGAGTTCGCCGAACTGCGACCGCGGCTCGTGTGGGACCGCGACGCTGGCACGCTCACCGGGCGTTCCGGAGCGCAGCGCATCGCCGTCACGAGCGGCGGCACGATCCCCGACCGTGGGCTGTTCGGTGTATTCGTCGCCGGTGAGACGACCGGGGCCAGGGTCGGCGAGCTCGACGAGGAGATGGTCTACGAGTCCCGCGTCGGCGACGTGTTCACGCTCGGTACGACGAGCTGGCGCATCGCCGAGATCACCCACGACCGAGTGAACGTCATCCCGGCATACGGGCAACCGGGAAAGGTGCCGTTCTGGCACGGCGACGGAATCGGCCGGCCCTATGAACTCGGCGAGGCGCTCGGCGCGTTCTCTCGCGAGGTCTCGTCGGCGGCCCCTGAGAAGGCGGCGCAGCGGCTGATCGAGGCCGGGCTCGACGAACAGGCCAGGGCCAACCTCATGGCTCACCTCACCGAGCAGCGCGAGGCGACCGGCACACTGCCGACCGACCGCACGCTGACGGTCGAGCGCGGCCACGACGAGGTCGGCGACTGGCGGGTGATCCTGCATTCCCCTTACGGCATGAAGGTGCACGCCCCCTGGGCGCTCGCCATCAACGCTCGTGTCCGCGAGCGTCTCGGGGTCGAGGGCTCGGCCGTCGCGAGCGACGACGGCATCATCGTGCGCATCCCGGATGCCGACACCGAACCACCGGGAGCCGAGCTGTTCGTGTTCGATCCCGACGAGCTCGAGCACCTGGTCACCGAAGAGGTCGGCGGGTCGGCACTGTTCGCCTCGCGCTTCCGCGAGTGCGCCGCGCGGGCGCTGCTCATGCCCCGCACCAACCCCAACCGCCGCTCACCGCTCTGGCAGCAGCGGCAGAGATCGGCGCAGTTGCTCGAGGTCGCGCGGCGGCATCCGACCTTCCCGGTCATCCTCGAGACGCTGCGCGAGGTACTGCAGGACGTCTACGACCTGCCGTCGCTGCGCAAGCTCGCCACCGCGATCGCCGACCGGCGCATCCGGCTCGTCGAGACGCAGCCGGCGCAGCCGTCCCCCTACGCCCGGGATCTGCTCTTCGGGTACGTCGGGGCGTTCATGTACGAGGGCGACTCGCCGCTCGCCGAACGCCGGGCCGCCGCGCTGTCGGTCGACCCCGCCCTGCTGGGCGAGCTGCTCGGCACGGTCGAGCTGCGAGAGCTGCTCGACCCCGACGTGCTCGCGCAGTTCGAGCGTGAGGCGCAGCGTCTGGATCCCGCGCGGCACGTCCGCGGCCTCGAGGGCGTCGCCGATCTGCTGCGCATGCTCGGCCCGCTCGACGTCGACGAGGTCGCCGCGCGTCTGGAGGAGCCGTCGGATGCCCCCGCCCACCTCGACGCGTTGATCACGGCCCGACGCGCGATTCCGGTGACGATCGCCGGAGCCGCGCGCGTCGCCGTGATCGAAGACGCCGGGCGCCTGCGCGACGCCCTGGGCGCGGCGCTGCCGACGGGCATCCCGGTGGCGTTCCTCGAACCGGTCGCCGATCCGCTCGGCGATCTCGTCGCGCGCCATGCGCGCACGCACGGCCCGTTCACGACGGATGCCGTCGCCACGCGGTTCGGCATCGGCGCCGCCGTCGCCCGGCGTTCTCCAGCCGCTGCAGCGTGTGCCGGGCGGGTGACGAGCGGGTACTTCCTGCCGACCGCCGCCGGCACCGGCGACGACCTCGAGTGGTGCGACACCGAGGTGCTGCGGCGGCTGCGCATGCGCTCGCTCGCCGCGATCCGCGGCAGCGTCGAGCCGGTCTCCCCCGAGGCGTATGCCCGGTTCCTCCCCGACTGGCAGCATCTCTCGCGTCCGCTCGAAGGACTCGACGGCGCGCTCACCGTGATCGAGCAGTTCGCGGGTGTACCGATCCCCGCGAGTGCATGGGAATCGCTGGTACTGCCCTCTCGCGTACGCGACTACTCCCCCTCCATGCTCGACGAGCTCACCTCGTCCGGAGAGGTCGTCTGGGCAGGCAACGGCACTCTCCCCGGTCGCGACGGCTGGGTGTCGCTGCATCCTGCCGATCTCGCGCCGTTCACCCTGCCCGACCTCGACGCCGAGATCGCCGAAGGTTCGCTCGAAGCTCAGGTCCTCGCATCGCTGCAGGTGGGTGGCGCGTACTTCGCCGCGCAGCTGAAGGACATGACCGGCGCGGAGAGCGAGCAGTCCGTGCTCGACGCGCTCTGGAATCTCGCCTGGACGGGGCGGGTGACGAACGACACGTTCGCGCCGATCCGCTTGCTGCTCGCCGGCGGCTCCCAGGCGCACAAGGTCACCCGGCGGGCGCCTCGCGCCCGTGCCTATCGCGGCGTCTCCTTCGCTCGCCCCGCTCCTCGCCCGACATCGCTCGGGGGCCGCTGGTCGCTGCTGCCGACGGGCGAGACGGATGCCGCGCGGCGAGCGACCGTCACGGCCGGGCTGCTGCTCGACCGCTACGGTGTCGTGACCCGTGGTTCCGTGCAGTCAGAGGGCGTGCCCGGCGGCTTCGCGCAGGCGTATCGGGTGCTCGCCGGTTTCGAGGAGGCGGGTCACTGCCGCCGCGGCTACGTGATCGAGAAGCTCGGCGCCGCGCAGTTCGCGGCATCCGCGACCGTGGATCGGCTGCGTACCTTCGCGAACCTCGCGGATCCACCCCCGCGCACCGCCGTCACGCTGGCAGCGACGGATCCTGCGAACCCCTACGGCGCGGCGCTCGGGTGGCCTCGGCGCGAGGGCGTCTCGCATCGTCCGGGACGCAAGGCCGGCGGGCTGGTCGTGCTCGTCGACGGTTCCCTCGTGCTCTACCTCGAGCGCGGCGGGCGGACCGTGCTCTCGTTCACCGACGACGGCGAGATCCTGCGCGCCGCGGCATCCGATCTCGCCGCCACGGCGAAGACCCGACGCCTCGAGACGCTCACGATCGAGAAGGTGAACGGCGAGGGCGTGTACGGCACGGAACTCGCACTCGCGTTGCAGGAGGCGGGCTTCGTCGTCACGCCTCGGGGTTACACCCTCCGCAAGACGGTCTGACCCGTCCTAACTGTGATGTCCAGGCAGGTTGTTGAGCCTGCTGATGGGTGGGGCTCCGATGGCGGAGTGGCGCCTGTGATGATTGTAGAAGTGCATCCAGGCGGGTAGTGCTGCTCGCCGTTCGGTCTCTGATTCGT
>NZ_JBJDRJ010000069.1:0-7910 GCF_044987415.1 Microbacterium sp. ZW T5_45
GGGCGCCGCGGGTTCTTCGCCATCACGCCAGGGTATCCCGGGGCGGGGACCCGCCCTCGACCCGCTCGTTCATGCGGCCGATGTGAACTTCTGCGGCCACATCCTGTGGATGTGGCCGCAGAAGTTCACTTTCGCCGCTGGAATTCGGGGTGAGGGAGAGCTCAGGGCCGGTGCCGTGCGGTGCGCTCAGGATGCCGAGCGCCGCTGCGCGCGGCGGATGAGGCCGATCGCGCCGAGCACCAGCACCAGCCCTCCGACCGCGAGGAGCGCGATCCCGCCGAGCGTGCCGGGGGTCAGGTCACCGATCCAGGCCATGAGGTCGTCACGCCTGTTCTCGACGCTCAGCGTCCAGATGCCCGCCACCGCGACCGCTGCGAACACGAGCCCCCAGATGATCGAAGCCCAGCGCGTGCGCGGTGCCGCGGGAGCCTGAGCGCCGGCCTCAGGGCGTGGCATCGCGGGCGCTGCCGGAGGGATCATGCCGGCGGTGTGGTCGGAACTGCTCATCGCTCGTCCTCCGTGGGTTCGATGATGGTGATCTGGATGTCGCCGGAGTTCTGAGTGATCGATACCGGTTGCACGGTGTCGATCTCGCCGTTCTCGGCGGCCAGCTTCTCGTCGATCGACAACGAGCCTCTGGTCCCCGTGCTGCCCGAGAGCGAGCCGCCGTCGAGGTATTCGCCGTTCTCGCTCAGCCTCGTCCACGTGACGCTTCCGTTGCCCAACGTCGCGGCCAGGTCCAGTTCGATGCCTGGATGCACGGTGATGTAGGTGACACCGGTCGCCTTGTCGACGCTGATCGGAACCGGGCGATCGCTGTGCACCGAAAGTGACACGTCGAGTTCGCCGAAAGGCTGAACAAGGGTCACCGCTCGATCGTTCTGGATGCTGACAGAGCCCAGAACTGTCCAGGGCGTCGAGCTGACCGCCCCGGCGATCAGTCCGATGATCAGCGTGGTCGCCGTGAGGAATGCGAGGAACCCGCTGCGTCGGCGCCAGGCTCCTGCAACGATCATTCCGAGCGCGAGGACGAGCGCGGCCGACAGCACGCCGACCGCTCCCGCTGACGCACCCAGACCGCTCCACAGCGCGACACCGGCGCCGATGACGATCGCCAGACCGCCGACCGAGGCTACATAGGCGAAGCTCGCCCGCGGATTGGACTGGCGTCGCACGCGCCGCCGCTCGGCGGCTTCGGCAGCGAACACGGTCGCCTCGGCCTGGCGCTCGCGGCGGAGCTGGTCACGCACCGCGCGCTCGGCGTCCTGCTGCTGTCGCCGCCATGCCTGATCCTGCTCCTTCCAGGCCGCGTGCTGCTCCTTCCAGAGGGCGAGGGACTCGGGCGAGTCCGTGACCGGGCCCGCCGGGGGTTCGGGGCGCGGAGGCACGACAGGATCGGTCAGCACTGCGGTGGGCGCCGGCGGCGCATAGTTCGCGGTGCGGGCCGCGGCGGCGGATGCTGTCGAACCGGGCGTCCAGGTGGCGCCCGCCCCCTCGGACGAACCCGAATCGTCGAGGGTGACGGGCGCGCCCGGGGTCGTCGGGTCTGCGGAAGCCATCGGCAGATCCGACGCAGAGACGCCCGGGGTGCGGCTCGCGGCGCGCACGATGAGGAAGATCAGGGTGCCGACGATCGCCAGGGCCACGATCCACGTGAACACGGAGAACACCGACCATCCGCCGTAGCCGAGCCCGAACACCGCTCCCGTGAGCGGCGCGGTCGGCACGAGCCCGATGACGGCGGTCGCGAGGATGCCCCACTGCACGGGCTGGTAATCGCCGCGGAACAGATCTCGGGCATGGATGCGGCCCTCGACATCGGGCAGCAGCGCCCATGCCAGTGCGTAGAGGAAGATCACCGGGAGGCCGAACAGCGCGGCCACCACGAGCACGCCGCGGACGATCAGCGGATCGATCCGCAGCCGGGCCGCGATGCCGGCGGACACACCGCCCAGCCAGCCCTCCGAGCGGACGACACCCAGTCCTGAGACCCAGGCGAAGAGGCGGTCGGCCGTTGCGGATGCCGACGATCGGGTTCCGGAGCGAGCACTGCTGCCTGTGCCTGTGCCTGTGGCGGCGTGAGGCCCCGCGGCCGGGGGAATGTCGTACGACGGGGGCGCGTCATATGACCGGGGCTCGTCGTGCGGACGGGCATCGCCCGCCGGAGGAGTGTCGCCCGCGGGAGGAGTGTCGTCCGTCGGAGGAGCGTCGTGAGTCAGAAGGCCATCGTCGGCGGAGGGGGCGTTGTCGGTCGACTCCGTGTCGACGTCGATCGGTGCGCTCGCGGCGGCATCCGCGTCGGAAGCGTTCGCGACCCCGGACTGTGCGTCCGCGTCGGTGTTCGCCGCATCCGTTCCCGTGTCGGCATCCGTCATCGCGTCGGCGGGCGCGGACTCGCGGGACTCGTCGTCGCCGGGTGCCGGATCAGAGGTGTTGGTCATGTCTCGATCCTCTCGGTATCGGGGCGGGCGCGGCTATGGGGTGAACCCCTGAGCGCCCCCTGATTCCTCGCGGGGGATGCTCCCCACCCGCTGCCCGGGTGGTTGGATGGCGTCATGTCCTCTTCCGCCGCGTCGCCCCGCGCCCCGCGCGCAGTGACGCCACGGCCGCCTCTCGAACGCGATCGGGACTGCCTCGTCGCCGGGGTGTGCGCGGGCCTCGCGCGGCACCTGGGCGCGCCGGTGCCGGTGGTGCGTGCGCTGTTCGTCGTGCTGGGGCTGCTCAGCGGAGCCGGCATCCTGCTCTACGCGTGGTGCTGGGTGTTCACCCCGTGGGCCGAGGGCGAGGACGCGCCGACCCGTCGTGCCCCGGTCGCCTGGATCCTGCTCTCCGCCGCGGGGGCGGGCACACTGCTCGTCGTGATCTGGAGCATCGGCGGATTCTGGCGCGGCGAAACGCTCGATGCCCGGCTGGCGGCGCTGGTCGTCGGAGGAGCGGTTGCGCTCGCCGCGGCCGCAGGACTGTGGGCGGAGCTCATCGACCGCGTCGACACAGCCAGGGGCCCGCGGCATGCGCTGACGATCCGGGTGCTCGCCGCTGCGCTGCTCACGCTCCTGCTGGTCCTGCTGCTCGCGAGGCCCACCGGGGCGACCAGCGTCGCCCTCGTGCTCCTGCCGCTGATCGGGCTCCTCGCCGTCGCGGCATCCACTCTCATCCAGCGCTGGCGGGAACTCTCGGGCGAGCGCGTCAAGCGCATCCGTGAGGAGCAGCGCAGCGAGATGGCGGCGCACCTGCACGACTCGGTGCTGCAGACGCTCGCGCTGATCCAGAACCGCGCCGGTGCGTCGAGCGAGGCCGCGCGTCTCGCCCGCGCCCAGGAGCGCGAGCTGCGCGCTTGGCTGTACGACGGCGATGCGCCTGCCGACAGCGACATCGCGACCGATCTGCGCGACTACGCCGCGGCACTCGAGCTCGACTATCCGGTGCGCATCGATGTCGTCTCCGCGGGGCTCTCCGCCGAGCGCGCCAGCGGCGGGCTCGCCTCGGCCGCGCGCGAGGCGATGCTGAACGCGGCCCGCCACGCGGGTGGTGAGATCTCCGTGTACATCGAGGGCAGCAGCGCGGGTGTCGACGTGTTCATCCGGGACCGGGGCGCCGGGTTCGACCTCGACCAGGTGCCGAGCGATCGTCTCGGGGTGCGCGAGTCGATCATCGGCCGCATGCGGCGACACGGAGGCACCGGCGACGTGCGCAGCGGAGAGAACGGCACCGAGGTGCGCCTGCACCTCCCGACCCCAGGAGAGCCCCGTGTCTGACGGCATCCGCGTCGTGATCGTGGACGACCATTCGATCTTCCGTTCGGGCCTGCGCGCCGACCTCGATGCGACGGTCGAGGTCGTCGGCGAGGCCGCCGACGTGCCCTCTGCGCTCGCGGTGATCGCCGAGACCGCGCCCGACGTGGTGCTGCTCGACGTGCACCTGCCCGGCGGCTCAGGACGCGATGCGACCGGCGGCGAAGACGTCATCCGCGGATCGATGCCCACGTCCGCCCGCTTTCTCGCGCTGAGCGTGTCGGACGCTGCGGAGGACGTGGTCCGCGTGATCCGTGCGGGCGCGCGCGGCTACATCACGAAGGGGTCCTCCGGCACGGAGGTGAGCAGCGCCGTGCACGCTGTCGCGGGTGGAGACGCGGTCTTCTCGCCGCGGCTCGCCGGTTTCGTGCTCGATGCCTTCGGCGCGGTGGCCGGCGAGACGGCATCCGCTCAGGATGAGCTCGACCGGCTGTCGGCGCGCGAGCAGGAGGTCATGCGGCTGATCGCGCGCGGCTATGCGTACAAGGAGGTCGCCGCCGAGCTCTTCATCTCGATCAAGACCGTCGAGACGCACGTCTCGGCCGTGCTCCGCAAACTGCAGCTGTCGTCACGGCACGAGCTGACGGTGTGGGCGTCGGAGCGGCGACTGCTCTAACCTCGGAATCCTGGTGTCGAGGAGCGCAGGATCGGAGCGGCGGTGGAGAAGTCTCGGAGGTTCGGGATCGTCCTGCTCTGGGTCGCGGGAGGCTTCGCGCTGATCGCGCTGATCACGTGGGTCCGTGCCGGCGGAGACCTGTCCGCCGACATCGAGTTTCGAGTCCCGCGGAGGCGCAGGAGCACGGGCGAAGCCTGGACCTACACAGCGCCGGCCTTCCCCTTGTTCACGGAGTTGCTCATGTTCGCCGCGGCGATCGCGCTCTCAGGAATCGCACACATCCGCGGATCCCTGCGGATCCTCGTGGTCTCGGCGGTCGTCGGTGTAGCCGCCGCGATCTGGTTGGTGACCGCCCACGTGCTGTTCGTGCGGGAAAGCAGGACTCTGATGGGCGCCGTCCTGTTCGCTCTCGTCACCATCGGGCTGGCGCTCTACGCGCCGATCGCTGAGGTGAGGGACGGCCGCCGGTCGAGAGCCGCGGCGATCGAGGGCGGCGGATCCCCAGGGTTCTCGGCTGACGCAGAGTCGGCATCTCGTCGTGCTCGCCGCTCGATCGAGCGACGATCCGCCGAGTCGACACCACCGGGACATGCCTTTCACTCGCCGAAGGCGCAGCACTCGGCCCTGCCGAGGGGGCTTCCCCTTCAGGGGCACCATCACCTTCCCGCACACTTCTCCGGGGTGGCGCGGCCGATCGACTCCTCGGGCCCCGCGGCCAGACGCGACTCCGCGCTGGCCCCGAAGTCGGAGCCAGCGCGGAGGGGGCTGTTCGAGCAGTGAGCCGGAGGCGTTGCTCAGGCTGCGAGCCAGAGGCCCTTCGGGTTGGTGGCGATGGTGAGTCCGGCGGCGACGGTCTCATCGTCGCCGATGCGGGCTCCGCGCACGATGCGCGCTCCCGCGCCGACCTCGGTGCGGACGCCGACGGTCGCGCCGTCACCCACTGCGGCCCCCTGGCCGATGTGTGCGTGCGCCTCGATGTGCGCGTTGTCGCCGATCACGGCGTCGGCGTCGATCCATGCGCCGCGAGCGATGATCGCGCCCGCTCCGACGCGTGCGCCGGGTTCGATGTATGCGCCGGCTTCGACATGGGCTCGCGGATGCACCTTCGCGCCGTGCGCGACGAGTCCGCGCCCATTGGCGTGCTTGCGGTAACGCAGCGTGTCGCCTTGGTCGTTCTCGATGTCGATGTAGTTCTTGCCCACGATTCCTCCCGTCCGGATGCGGAACTGTCCGGATACTGGAATGAACCATGGCCGGCAGCGATTCATTCCCGGTGCGGGATGCTGCTCAACGCTGGCAGTTCGGGCACCAGAAGGTGATGCGCTCGCGGGTCGGATCCGCTCCCTGAGCGCCCGTCCGGATCGGCGTTCCGCAGCGACGACACGGGCGCCCCGCCCTCCCGTAGACCCACGTCGCCTGGCCGGGACGATCCATGCCGGTGAAGGTCCGGTTTCGTCGGTCCCGGTTGGCTCTGATCGTGCGCGCACCCAGGTCCAGGAGTGCGGGGACATCGACGTCCGACGAGGGTGTCGTCGGCAGCACGCCGCGCAGGAACAGCAGTTCGGCGGCGTATTCGTTGCCGAAGCCCGCGACGTTGCGCTGGTCGAGAAGCGCGACGTGGATGGCCCGCGTGTCGGCGCCCACGCGGGCCGCGGCATCCGCGGCATCCCAGTCCGCGCTCAACGGATCGGGACCGAGGAAACCGACCAGGTCGCCCTCGTCGCGGGTGGGGACGAGCTCGACCTCGGCGATGTCCACACCGACCGCCTCACGGTCGGCGGTGCCCACGACGGCACGGACCTTGAACGCCGGATGCCGCCACTTCTCGCCCGGGCGGTAGACGAACCACGCGCCGTCCATGCGCAGATGGGAATGCAGAGTGCTCTCGCCGATCCGCATGAGCAGGTGCTTTCCACGCGGCACCACGCCGTGCACGGTCTGTCCGCGCAGATCCGCGGTCGCGAGCCGGGGAACGCGCAGATCGAACCGGGTGACCTCGCCTCCGGTGAGAGCGTCATCGAGTCGTCGAGCCGTGCGGAAGACGGTGTCGCCCTCGGGCATCAGCGGTCCCCGGACTGTGCCGTCGTGAGCGGGGTGCGCGCCATCATGTCGCGGGCCAGCATGGTCGACGCCGCGACGGCGGCCGGCATCACGGCGACTGCTCCACCGGGCACGAGGAAGCAGAGCTGAGTGGCGACTCCGAAGCCGAGCACTCTGGCACGGCTGCCGGCGAAGAGCGACGCCCGATCGACGGGGCTGAGCTCACGAGCCTCGAACGCGCGGCCGCTGAGCTCCCTCGCGAGGAGTCTGCCGGTCAGGACCACGCCGAGGACCGGCCCGAGGACGCTGCCGACGAACGGGATGAATCCGACGAGAAGAACGATCACCGCGACGAGGATGCCGAGCAGTGCGAGGCGGAGCCCTTCGCCGAGTGCCGACCAGAATCCGCCGCCATCGGCCGGGGGAGCGTCGCCGAGGTCGATCTCGACCGCATGCCAGATGCGCTGGTAGAAGGGGTCGCCGATCGTCAGCGTCAGCGCGCTGAAGATCGCGCTGGCTGCCGCCAGGGCGGCGACGGCGACGACGACGCTGACCGCGGTGCGGAAGAGCGTAAGCCAGAGTTCGTCCCACCCGTCGGCGAACGGCGTGAGCCACGTGCTCACCGTCGGGAGGTTGAACAGCAGGGGAACCAGCGCGACAGCCAGCACGATGACCGCGATGATCGCGGGGACGAGTCCCAGGGCCATGAGCCCCGGTCTCGTCCGCCAGAGACCGAAGCCCCGGAACAGCGTCCGCACACCTGCGCTGAACTCGCTGATCAATAGTGGTACCTCGCTTGCAAGATCGTCACTCGGAGGTCATCCGCGATGTACACGAGCCGGTTCGCCTCATCGATGCGGCGGGACCAGGCGCCGGACAATGCGTGCTTCAGGGGTTCGGGCTTGCCGATGCCGTCGAAGGGATCGTCTCGCAGGACATCGGCGATGAGCTGATCGATCCTCCGCAGGGTGCGCCGATCCTGCGTCTGCCAATACAGATAGTCCTCCCAGGCCTCTGCGGTCCAGGTGAGCAACCGATCGCTCATGGGTCGATGCGGTCGTGTTCCGCGGTCTCGCCCTCGCGTGCGCTGTCGAGTGCCGACAGGAGCCTGCGTGCATTCACCGGGGAGCGCAGCAGGTAGGCGGTCTCGACGAGGGCGTCGTACTCGTCTTTCGACATCAGCACCGCCGAGCCGCGCCGGGAGGTGATCTCGACCTCAGTGTGGTCGAGGTTCACCCGCTCGATGAGGCCGAACAGGTCTCTGCGTGCCTCGCTCGTGGTGATCGCCATTCTGTCCACCCTTCTGGTACCAGTTATGGTACCAGTTGTGCTCGGTTAGGTGTGATGTCCAGGGACGTTGTTGCGTGAATCGCGGTTGATCTGTCGATGAGTGAAGGCCTCCCGTTATGGAGTGGAGCTGTCTAGGAACCGCTTCTCACAACAGGAGGCCTTCGTGTCCCACG
>NZ_JBJDRJ010000070.1:0-7349 GCF_044987415.1 Microbacterium sp. ZW T5_45
GCCGTGGAGGTGGTGGCGGCGACATCGCCTCCGGAATCCTCGGCGGCCTCGTGATCGGCAGCCTGCTCGACGGCATCTTCGACTGACCCGACCGGGCCTGTCCGCCGGACGATCACCGGAACCGATGACGCATCCCGGACGGATCACGCGGAAGCATCCGTGATTCGTCACCCGGTCCGCGATCTGTCGCGTCGCCGCACGGACGCGGAACGGCCCGGCTCCTCAGGAGCCGGGCCGTTCCGGTTCAGATCAGGACGCGAGGGCCTCGGACGGCGGCGCCTGGGTCGCGAGCGCGATCACGCCGTAGTCCCAGCCCTTGCGGCGGTACACGACACTGGGGTGGTCGGAGCGGACATCGACGAACAGGAAGAAGTCGTGCCCGACGAGCTCCATGCGATCGACGGCTTCTTCGACCGTCATCCATTCGGCGTCGAAGCTCTTGGTGCGGATGACGACGGGAGAGTATGCCTCTTCCTCTTCGTTCTGCACGGGCACGCTTCCGGTGGCGACGGCGTGGAGCACATCGACGGATGCCGGGACCACGTCGATCCCCTCGAGAGAGCCGCTGCCCTTCTCGAAGTGCGCGCCTCGCGGGTGATGACGCCCGTCGACTCGCTTCTCCTTGGCCCGGCGGAGCTGCTCGGACATCTTGTCGACGGCGAGGTCGAGAGCGACGAACTTGTCTCCGTCCGTGGCTTCGGCTCTGACCACCGGCCCCTTGCCGATGAGCGTCAACTCGACCGTCTCATCGGGAACACGGCCGTTGCGGTACACACGATGAGTGACCTTCACGTCCAACTGCTGCGCTCGCGGCGCGAGTGTCTGGACGCGGGCGATCTTCTCTTCGACAACGGTTCGGAAGCGATCGGTGATACCCACTCCGACGCCAACGATGCTTGTCTCCATTGTTGCCTCCTTGTCCCGGTCCTCCCGGCCAAGGGCGGACCGTGGTCGCCTTGTTCCGACCCACCGTAGTCGGCCTGGGCACCAAAGTCACGGGTCATTTCCTCCGTGTCGCCGGTGAATCCGCTCAGGCTCTGCTGTGGCGTTCGGTGGCTGCCAGGACCGCCCCACCGATGACGTCGAAACCCGCCTCGCGGAGAGCCTCGGCCGCGGCGTCGAGCGTGGCGCCGGTGGTGATCACGTCGTCGACGATCACCGCCCGGGCTCCCCTGCCGGTCCGGATCGCGACCATGCTGCCTCGGACGTTCTCTGCACGCTCCTGCACCCCGAGACCACGCTGGTCCGCCGTCCGACCGACCGCGCGGAGGGCACGGACCGCCGTGCCGCCGGCGCGGCGCATGAGCAGTTCCGGGACGCGATAGCCGCGGCGTCGGAAGGATGCCCTCGATGTCGGGACGGGCACGAGCTCGACGCCGTCCTCGGGGAGCACCGCGGCGAGCGCCGCCCCCAGCGGGTGCGCGAGCAGGGTCTGTCCCTCGCCCTTCAGACGGCGAATGCATCGGGCCGCGACTCCCTCGTACGCCAGCGCAGCGCGCACCGGCATCCCTCGTGGCGTCCGCACCTCGACGGGCGCGGCCCGCAGCCGTGCCCGGCATCCATCGCACAACAGCGTGCCTGGCAGGCCGCATCCGGGGCAGCTGGCCGCCAGCAGCAGCGCCCCGATCTCGGCGCCGACGGCGCGCAGTGACTCGATCGACGTCATCCCCGAAGCATGCATCATCACAGGCCCGGGACACCCTGCCGCGAGGCCGCGGAGACGCGCTCGGCGCACAACCGCGACCCAGCCGTGAATGTGGACGAACCTGCGGTCAGTGCCCTGCCCGCGTGGCGAGGAGGGCGATGCCCGTCGTCGACTCACGCCAGGACGAACCGCTCCTCGCGAACAGCACTCCCGCCAAGTCGAGCAGACGCATCCCGGTCGCACTCTGCGCCCCTGCGATCGTCGCGGCGCCAGCGGGTGCGCTCTCGATCGTGCGCGTTCCTCCGACGATCTGCACGACGATCCGGGGACCGTCCTGCTCCATGAGGATGCCGAGGCGATCGGCTCCGAGCCACACCAGCCCTCGCGCCGCGCCGTCGAGCCTGCCGAGCGGCTCCATCGCCCCCAGCCCGGTCGGTGCTCCACTCTCGTCGCGGACGATCGCGGAGACCACGACCCAGCGCTCGCTGCCGATCGTCACCACCGCCGCGATCCTCACGCCGTCGGAGGCGACGCGGATCGCCGAGACCTCCGATGCGTCGGGCCATGCGTCGGCGATCGGATAGGCAACTCCGTCGCCGTCCCAGACGGACAATTGCCCCGGCGCTCCCGAGGGCACCGACCAGGTGAAGCCGGAGGTATCCAGCGACGGCGCGACGAGACCCGACCGCGAGTCCAGCGGATCCACGCTCCCGTCGCCGGCCAGATAGACATGTCCGTCGTCGAGCGTGAGAGCCGCACGAGAGCCATCCGCGGAGACATCCGCGGTCCGGAGCCGGGACGCCACTGTGAGGACCTCGTCGCTCACCCCTCCGATCGGGGTGATCTCGCCACCGACGATCGTGCCGAACTCCTCACCCCGCAAGACGATGGCTCCGGAGTCGTTGGGGTCAGCGACCACCTTGACCACTCCGGCGTCGAGCGGGCTGCCGTCGACCGTGAAGCGCACTTCGCTCACGCGCACGCCCGCGGCTGCGAACGTCGCCTCCACTTGGGTGCGCATGCGCGCCAGCGTGAGGTCGTCGATGTTCTGCGCCGCACGGTTGAGCGCGATCATGGCCACCTGGTCGACGATCGGCACGGCGTCGCGCGCGAGCCGCACGTCAGCGGGGAAGGCGCTCTGGACGGCGGACTCCAGCCACGGGCTCGGCACGCCAGCGACGAGCGACTGCGTGAGCGCGGTCGCGATGGTGGTGCGGCGCGGGAGCCAGCGGACGTCGGGGACGAGACGCGTCCAGGTCTGGTCGAAGTACTGCAGCGAATAGTCCTCGTAGACGCGTCCGAAGCGCGACTCATCGATCACGACGCCGTCCGGCGCCTCGGAGATGCGCCACTGCCCCTCGGTCTTGCGCACCGAGAACGCCAGCGTCGTCGTCCCGGTCTCCTCCGAGTACGCACCCGCCTCGTCGACCGCGGCCACGAGTTCGATCTTCACCTCGACCTCGACGACGCTGCCCTCCGCGGCATCCGCATCATCCGCATCAGCACCCTCCACGTCGACACCCGCATCCGAGCCGTCGGTCTCGGCGTCGGCTTCCTGATCCGCGCTACTGGTGAACGTCCGCGACGTCGCGCTCTCGTCGATCGACACCCCGGCGCTCGGACGCCACTCCTCCGCGAGCTCCGGCGTCAGGAAGCGCTGCGCGATCTCCCAGTTGTTCGCCGGGGTGATCCCCGCCTCGAGGAAGTCATCCACGATCCTGCTCGGGCTCGACCCGTCGCTGGGACCGGAGGCGAGCAGGAGGATGTCGGGTTCCTCCTCCGACGCGCCGAGCGCCAGTCCCTGCTTCACGTCACCGGACGTGGGCAGGCCGGTGCAGGCGGCGAGCGACAGAACCGCCGCGACCGCAGCGACCGCGCGGAGCGCCCTCGGGAGGCGTCGTGCCATCACAGGCTCCCTTCATCGAAGAGATGCGGCGGCAGGTCAGCCAACTCGATCGGCTGGGTCGCGTCTCCGAACTCCGCCGGGACGTCGTCCGGCTCGAGTGCGACGGGTGACGGGCCGTCCAGGACCCCGCCGCGGCGGGGCAGGGTGAGCACGAAGTTCGTTCCCACTCCGAGTTCCGACCACACGGCGAGCGTTCCACCGTGCAGTGTGGCGTCCCCGAGCGCGATCGACAGTCCGAGGCCGGTTCCGCCGATCGTCCGCTGCCGAGAGGGGTCCGCCCGCCAGAACCGGTCGAACACCCGCTCGGCATCCGCAGGCTCCATGCCGAGACCGGAATCCCGCACCCCGATGGCCACGGCATGCTGATTGCTGTCCACCGTGATCACGATCGGCCGGGACTCGCCATGCTCGATCGCGTTGCCGATGAGGTTGCGCAGCACGCGCCGCACTCGACGCGGATCCATGTCGACCGGGGAATAGCCGCCCGGGGCCACCAGCCGGAGCTCGGTGTCGCGACCATCGGCCAGCGGCCGCATCTCCTCGATCATGTCCTCGGCCAGCTGGGCGAGGCTCGTCGCCTCGAGCTCGAGCTGCACGGATCCGGCGTCGTATCGGCTGATCTCGAGCAGATCCGACAGCAGCACCTCGAATCTCTGCACCTGCGCGTGCATGAGCTCCGTCGTCCGCGCCATGATCGGGTCGAAGTCGTCGCGCTGATCGTTGAGCATGTCCGCAGCCAGGCGGATCGTCGTGAGCGGCGTTCGGAGTTCGTGCGACACGTCGGACACGAACCGTTGCTGCACGAGCGAGAGCTCTCCCAGTTCCTTGATCTGCGCTTCGATGCTGTCGGCCATCGCGTTGAAGGAGCGCCCGAGCGTCGCGAGCTCGTCCTCGCCGCGCACCTCGATGCGCACGCCGAGGTCGCCGGAGGCGAGCCGCGCGCTCGTCTCCGCCGCTTCGACGATCGGTGTCGAGACGCTGCGCACGACGACGAAGGAGATCGCCGCCACGATCGCGACCAGACCGATCCCGGCGATCCAGAGCGTGCGCTGCACGAAGCTCAGCGTCTGATCCGCGTCGGCGAGATCGTAGGAGAAGTAGACCTGGAATGCGCCGGCCTGCGGCACGACGAGCTGTTGGCCGACGATCACCCCCGGTACCGTGCGCTCCGAGATCTCGAGCGCCACGGACTGCCAGGAGGACTGTCGATCGCCGAGCTCGATGACGCTGGTGCGGAGCGCCTGAGTGATGAGCGTCGTGTTGAGCCCTGCGGTGAAACCGCTCAGACGTGCCTCAGCGGCATCCGTCTCGGGGTCCACATCGATCCGGATGCCGGCAAGGCCCTCGGCCGTGGAGTTGCGCCGCATGTCCTCCTGGATGCTGGTCCAGAGCGCCGGCAGCGCGTCGGGCTCATCGCCGACGTCCGCGGAGTCGAGGGTGGCCTGGGCGGAGTCGATCGCACGTCGGGCGTCCTCGAGTGCATCGTTCTTGCGGGATTCGAACAGATCGCTCTGGATCACGAGCGCCATCGTCACGCAGGCGACGAAGATCGCGAGCGACGTGAGGATCAGGGTGATCGCGAGCGTGCGGAACCTCAGGGACCGGCGCCACGACGATCCCAGGGTCTCGGGCCAGGAACGCCAGTCGCGCAGCACCACGACCGTCGTGGTGGGTGCACCTCCGGCGGCCACGGTGCGCCTAGACGACGCTTCCGGCACGATAGCCGACGCCGCGCACCGTCGTGACGATCTTGGGGTTGTCGGGGTCCAGCTCGACCTTGGCCCGCAGGCGCTGCACGTGGACGTTGACCAGGCGGGTGTCGGCCTTGTAGTGATAGCCCCACACCTGCTCGAGCAGCATCTCGCGCGAGAACACCTGCTGCGGCTTGGACGCGAGCGCGACGAGCAGCTGGAACTCCAGCGGCGTCAGCGCGATCGGCTCCCCTCCGCGGCGCACCTCGTGCGCATCGACATCGACGGAGAGGTCGCCGACGCGCAACTGCTCGCCCACGGTCTGGGGCGCAGGGCGGAGCCGCGTACGGATCCGCGCGACGAGCTCTTTGGGATTGAAGGGCTTGACGATGTAGTCGTCCGCCCCGACTTCGAGACCGCGGACGACATCGGCGGTCTCGCTGCGAGCGGTGAGCATGATCACCGGCACACCCGATTCGGCACGGATGCGCGTGCAGATCTCGATCCCGTCCATCCCGGGGAGCATGAGATCGAGCAGTACGAGGTCGGGGCGCTGCGCGCGCCACTCGTCGACCGCTCGTGCGCCATCGGCGCAGAACACCGGCTCGAATCCCTCGGTGCGCAGCACGATGCCGATCATCTCGGCGAGCGCTGTGTCGTCGTCGACCACCAGAATGCGTGAGGTCATAACTGTTACCTTATGGCACTCAGTACCACGGATCCGGTGTCTACGCCGCGCCGACGTGTTGTGACACGATGGGAGCGCACGACGGAGGGAAGTGCTGTGAGCGGTCAGACCTGGACACCCGCCCCGAAACGGGGCCTCATTCCCCTGCATCCGCTGACGTTCGGGATGATCCTGTCCCGATCCTTCGCGGTGCTGCGACACAACCCGAAGGTGCTGTTCGGCTTCGCCGTGATCATCCAACTCGTCGTGGGCATCGCCGCGTCGGCCTTGGTGGGCGTCATGTCGTACACGACGTTCGAACGCCTCGAATCGCTCTCGCCGTCGTCGCCGGACTTCGAGGCGGTCGCCGCGGGAGCGCTGGGTCTGAACCTCATCGCCGTGGTCGTCGTCTCCCTCGCATCTGTGGCCTTCACCGCACTCGTGCAGGGCGTCGTCGCCGCAGAGGTCGGGTACGGCGCGCTGGGTGTGAAGGGTTCGCTCCGTACTCTGTGGAAGCGGATGGCACCGGCGTTCTGGCGGCTGGCGGCATACTCGTTGCTCATCGGCCTCGCCGTCTTCGGCTTCATCCTCCTCGTCTTCGGAATCGTCTTCGTGCTGATCGCGGCGTCCAGCGGCTCCGAGGCGATGATCGGGCCGGTCATCGCGATCATCGTCATCCTCACACTTGGCAGCATCCCGCTGTTCGTGTGGTTGAACACCAAGCTGCTGCTCGTTCCGTCCGCCCTCGTCCTCGAGCGCGCGACGCTGCGCTCCGCCCTCGTGCGCTCATGGCGGCTCACCCGGGGCCGGTTCTGGGTCGCGTTCGGCGCCACCGCGCTGATCGCCGTGATCATGGGCACCGCGGCCGGCGTGATGAACGTGCCGACGACGCTGCTGTCGACGCTGCTCGGCACGATCATCGCACCCACCGGCGACCCCGAGCCCAGCCAAGTGCTCGGGTACGTCATGCTGACGATGATCCCCCAGGTGCTCGTACTCGCCGTCCAGGCGATCGGAGCGGTCGTGCAGAGCACGGCCGGAAGCCTCGTCTATCTCGACAGCCGGATGCGCTACGAGGGCCTGGATCAGGCTCTGATGTCGTATGTCGAACGCCGGGACCTCGGGTGGAGTGACGATCAGATCGGCGACCCGTTCGTCGTGGATGCCGCGCGAGCAGTGTCGAAGGCACCGCCACCCAAGCAGATGCCGGAATGGGCCATGGCGCAGGCGGCATACGCGGCCTCGCAGTATCCGGGCGGATATCCCGCGCCCGGATACCCGCAGCAGGACTACGGGCAGCAGCCGTATCCGGCACCGTCCTACCCGGCGCAGGCGTATCCGGTGGCCGGATACGCGCCGGAGATCTCGTCCGCCGCGTATCCGCAACAGGCATATGGCCAGCAGCAGGCAGACGGCCAGCAGCAGTACCCCCCGCAGAGG
>NZ_JBJDRJ010000071.1:0-6670 GCF_044987415.1 Microbacterium sp. ZW T5_45
GGCTGTGCCTGCGGCGGTCCCTGTCGTTCCCGCGCTGGCCGTCGAGCCAGCGGCACCCTTCGGAGCCGCCCCACCGCCACCGCCACCGGCACTGCTGCCGCTAGTGCCGGAGTTACTGCCGCCGTCGAGGACTTTCTTGGCGGTGTCACCCTGCGGGGCGGACGGGACGGGCACGGGACGGTTCAGCGCCGACTTCGCCTCCTGCTCGCTGGACATGGCGTGGTACATGTCGAAGCCGACGAAGGACAGGAACTTGTAGGTGATGTAGGGCGCAAACGCGGCGATGAACATCAGCACGACCCCAGCAATCGGGTCCGAGATGGAGGCAAGGTCTGCCTCGATCGGGGCGGACACCTGGCCGATGGCAACGAGGAAGATCACCACGAGCACGAGCTTGGAGAAGATCAGCGCGATCACGAACGCCGCCCACTTCGCGAACCACCCCTTGGTCGCATCCCACGTCGCCCCGGCCAGGGCGACCGGGCCGAACACGATCGCGACCAGCAGCAGGGCTTTGCGGATCAGCAGGGAGAACCACACGATCGCCGCCGCGCTGATGGCAAGGCCGGCGAGGAAAATGGTCAGGATCGCGCCGACACCAGGAGCGGCGATGTTGATCCCAGCAAGCCCCGTGGCGAGGAGCCCGATCTGGGTCCCCATCCCTTCCATCGTGTTGCCGGTGGCCTGCACGATCCCGACCGCGAGCTGATCGGTCACTTCCAGCAGCAGCGCGGTGAGCGTGATGACCAGGAACGACCCGAGAACGGACTTCGCCAAGCCGAGCGCGGCACGGCTGAGGGCGGTGGGGTCGCGGTGGATGAGGCCGGTGATGAGCTGGAGGCAGAAGAACACGAGCATCACGAAGATCGCGACGCCGAACAGGACGTTGTAGACCCCGACGTACTCCGCGCTGGTGACATCCACGAGGGTGGTGGTGTCGAAGACCCACCACACCGCCTCGAACAGCCACGCCGCAGCTCCCGCCATCGCCTGGCCGAGCCAGTCGAACGGGGCCGAGATGAGCGTCGCCGTCGCCTCGCCGACCGCGTCGCACACGGAGGAGATGACCGGGACATCGCAGATGCTCACCGCACCCACCCCCAAGGATGGTGCGTCTGTCGGGTGGTCATCAGACGGCCTGCCCGACGCCCCAGAAGAAGTTGATGAGCGTGACCGCGGCGCCGCAGATGATCGCCGCCCCGCACGAGACGAGGACACCGACCTTCCCTCGACTGGCGAGGTGCGGGTTGGAGGAGTTCGCGCCGAAGCCCCACACGATCGCGCTGACGATGAGGGCGAGGACGGAGAGGATGAGGCCGACGGTCATCACGGCGCCGACGATGATGCGCAGTTGCTCGATGCCGGGAAGGCCCGAGCTGTTGGGGTCGATGTCGATCACGGGGGTGCTCCTGACTGTTCACGGGGAGGTGTGCTCGACGGTCAGGTGCACCGGTCGCTTCCGTAGGCTGGCGGGGTGAGCGATGAGACGGTGGTGTTCCTGCACGGCCTCGGCGTGGGGGCCGAGTCTTGGGACGCGCAGGTGGCCGCGCTACCTGCCGGGATGACCGGGATCGCCCTGCCGATTCCGGGACTCCGGGATGCGGATGAGGCCGAGTTCTCACTGGCGGGGGCAGCCCGGCTCGTGCGAGACGAGCTCGACCGCCGCAACGTCGCGGCGGTCGATTTGTGTGGCCTGTCGCTGGGGGCGATGGTCGCTACCCGGTTCGCGATTGACTATTCCGACCGCACCGCCTCGCTGATCCTCTCCGGCGGGCAGGTGCACCCGAACCGGGCGCTGATGAGCGTGCAGAACACGATCCTCCAGGTTCTGCCGGCCCGGCTCGCAGCTCCGGCCGGGATGAGCAAGAAGACCATGCTCGGGGTGCTGGGTCAGGTGGCGGCGGTGGACTTCCGGCGCGACTTGCCCCGGATCGCCGCACCCGCGCTGGTGATGTGCGGCAGCCGGGACAAGGCGAACCTGCCCGCAGCCCGTGATCTGGCAGCCGGCATCCCCGGTGCCGAGCTCCAGGTCGTGCCCGGCGCGGGCCACGAATGGAACACCGGCCTTCCCGATGAGTTCTCAACCCGCCTCAACACCTTCCTGACCCGCATCCGTGACGGCCGCTGATGCCGCTCACAGTCGGGTGCCGACGTCCAGCAAGAAGTTGACCCACGCGACCCCGGCACCGGCGAGGGCTGCGGCGCCGAGGGAGACAAACAGGCCGGTGCGGGCTTTGGTGGCGGCCTGGTAGTTGCCGCTGCTGGATGCGATCGCCCCCACGATGGCGCAGACGATCAGCATCAGCACCGCGATGACGAGCACGAACATCAGCAGGGCGCCGACGATCGCCCGCAGGTCTGCGGCGCCGCCGACGCCGCCGAAGTCGGGGAACACATCCATCACGCACCCCCGGTGCAGGTGGCGAGGGCGGTGTCCCCGCCGGTGACGCCTTCGGCGCCGTGCTCGGTCAGCCAGGCGTCCGCGTCCACGGCTTCTTGTCCTTGCCCGCCGGGGCGGATCTCGAAATGCAGGTGCGGCCCGGTGGATTGCCCGGAGGAGCCGACGTCGCCGATGTGCTGACCGGCGGTGACCGTCTGCCCTTCGGTGACGTGGATGCCGTGCTGCCACATGTGCGCGTAGTACGTCGCGACCCGCTGACCTTGGACGGTGTGTTCGATGACGATGAGCCCGCCGTACCCGCCGGAGAACTCCGCCAGTACGACGAGGCCGTCTGCGGCGGCGAGGATCGGGGTGCCGTCTGCGGCGGCGAAATCCGACCCGGTGTGGAAGGAGCGTTCCCCTGTGATCGGGTGCGTGCGCCACCCGAACGGGCTCGTGCGCACCCACGTCCCCTCCGGCAGCGGGAACACGATCCTGGTGGTCTCTGGCACCACCGGATCACCGCCGGCCCCGGTGGGTGTGGGTCGGGTGAGGGCGGTGAGGATCGCTTCGGCGACCGGTTGATAGTTCTGATACCTGTCCGGGTACGCGGAGACTTCGACGGCTTGGGCGGCTTCTCCGGGGTCCATGCTCTGCCAGCCGGGGATGTCGAGCAGGCCACGCGGCGACGGATAGTTGGGTCCGGTGGGGCCGCCGAAGAACGCGCGCGCCTGATAGTGCGGGTCCATGAGGTCGGCGGCGGTGCCCCACCCGGATTGCGGGCGCATCTGGAACAGGCCCAGGCTGTCGTGGTCACTGCCGTTGCCGTCGTTCGGGTAGTTCCCGGATTCGGGGTAGGTGCCGGTGTTGGCGAGCATCCGCAGGTGCGATTCGGTGAGCGCGGCCATCAGCGCGATCACCACGCCGGGGCGACCCACCCCGGCGGTCTGGGAGCCTGTGGTGATGATCGTCGCTGCGTGGGTGAGCTGCTGCCGGTTCAGGGTGATGGTCTCGCCGTTGCGGGTGGTGGCGGTCAGGGAGTCCGGGATCGGGTCGACGATCAGCGATCCTGGCGCGCAGGTGGTCATCGCGGGGTTGACCACCGCGGCGACACCGACGAGCACGATTGAGGGGGCCAGGAACAGCAGGGCCATCGCGGCGGCGGCGAGTTTCTTCCACATCAGGACACCGCCCGTCTATCGCAGGGGGTTGTCGAGCTGGGACAGCCGCAGCAGCTCACAGTGCGTGCCGGTGATCCCTCGGTTGGTGACAACCGGGGTGCAGACGATGAACACCGTGAACGCGACCGGGCGGGAGGCCTCGACGGGTTCGGTGCCCCAGGTGCCGTCCCGGTGCCGGGTCCCCTCGATGGTGTACGCGACGGCGCCTTCGGGTATCTGGCCGGGGGCTGCCTGCCCGGTCGCGGTCTCCCACGCGTCCGGGACCAACATCTCCTGGATGCTCAGCCATTGCCGGGTCTGGTGCTGTCGGAGTTGCGCCCACGCCTCAGCACCCGGCAGGTAGGCGCGGACATCTCCGGCCAGCGCGTCGGCCTCCTCGCCGGCGGCGACATCCACGATGACCTGCGCGTAGTCGGCCGGGCCGTACCCGCTGGTGGTGTCCCAGGCGAACAGCGCCAGGGCGATCTGACGGGCGAACGTCTCCGGCCTGCCGAGCTGTGATACCGGCACCGGGCCGGCTGGGGAGGTTCCGGTTGGCGGTGCCGTGATGGTCGGGGCCTGTGTGCCGGTGGGGGCAGGTTCGGTGCGGGGTGCGGGGCCGCGCAGCAGCCCGTAGATACCGACACCGATCAGCAGGACGAGGACGAGCCCTGCGACGATCAGGGCGATCAGCACACGGCGGCGGCGACGATCATCGACGGGGGCGGTGGGGTCCATGCGAGGGTCCTCCCAGATGGCGACGGAAGTGGTCGCCAGGAAGGTGCACCCCGCCACCCCGAGGGGCGGTCGAATCGGCGCCGGTCAGGTCGACGCAGGTCAGGCGATGTGTTCGCCCAGGCGCTCGGCCTGCCGGGATGCGCGGGCGGCGTCAGCGAACGCGACGGTGCCGGAGATGGTGTCCTCGAACTGTGCCCATTGTTCGTCGGTGAGCGCCGGGCCGACCTCGGCGGGGTCGTGGTGTGTCCACCAGCCGGCGAGGTCGTCCCAGATTGCGAGGAAGACGGTCAGCGGGTACGGCACCGCCTCACCCGGTTCGACCGCCGTCAGCCGGGGGCGGGGTTTGCGGCCGGTCTTCTTCGCGGCTTGCACGCGGGCGAGCGCGTCTTTGGCCAGGTGCTCCAGCTCCACGGCGCGCGCGTCCCGTTCCGCTGACCGCACGCCGGCGGCCTCGGCCCTGGCCTGCTCGCGCAGCTCGGGCGGCTGGGTGGGGTCGGCGGCGAGCTGGTCGAGCTCGGCGAGGGACAGTTCGGCGTTCATGCGCAGGTGGGCGGGGTAGACCTTCCCGCCGGCTCTGATCCGCTCCACCTCCTCCGTCGCACGCTGCCGGACAGTGTCGGGTTGGGTGGGGTCGGCGGCGAGGTCTTCGAGGCGGACGATGCGTTCCATCGTGGTGTGCGAGTCACGGCCGGTGACCATCTGCGCGGCCTGCACCGCCGCCTCCCCAGAGCCCGCCCACGGTGCCGTTAAGTTAACGGCACCGTCCTCCCCGCCTGTGCCGGCAGCCTGGAACCGGGTGGCCTCCTGTCGCAGGGTGGCCCCTTCGGCCAGGAGGGCTTTGAGCTCCCGGTAGAGGGCGGCGGCTTCGAGCTGGGTGAGCGGTTTGTGCAGCAGATTGTCGTCCTGCTCGGCCAGGAGATGCCCGAGCCGATCGGACACCCCGGACCGGACCCACACGTTGACGGTCTTCCACCCGAGCTGTTTGATCGCCGCCAGGCGGCGGGCACCGCAGATCAGGTGCCCGTCGAGGGTGATCGTGATCGGTTGCAGCAGCCCGTTGCGGCGGATCGACTCGACCAGCGGTGCCAGGTCGCCGTAATCCTGCCGGTGCCGGCGTCCGACGCCGATGGCATCCACCGCACGCTCCAGCTCGATGTGGCCACCCGGCGGGGTGCTCATGGCAGATCGCCCCCGGTGTCGGGGGCAGCAAGCCCGGCCGTGAGCACGAGGTCGTCGTCGCGCAGCAGCGCGCGGAGGGGTTCGCCGTTCAGCAGCCGCAGCAGCAGGCCACGCCCGGTATTGGTGCCGGCCAGGGCCGGGTCGGGGTGGCCGAGCACGATCCGCAATAGCGTCGTCCACGACGAGCCCGGCAAGTCCAGCAGGGCGCGGGCCTGCCGGTCGCGGCGCAGCGTCTCGAACGCAGACGCCCGCGAGACGGACTCCGCGAGCGTGCCAGTGATGTACTCCACCGCGGCCCGTGCCGACGCCGGCTCCCAGCCCACCGAGCTCAGCAACGCGATGGTGTCCTCCACCGCGGCGGTGACGTTCACCGCCCGCTCCGGCACTGCCTCACCGTCGTCCTGCTCCTCGTCGTCGTCGGTGTCGGCGAAAGGGTCGATGTGGAAGGCGGGGTGGTAGTCGGGCAGCGGGTTCTCCCGGTCGCTGAACCGCTCCGCGTCGTGGAACACCGAGTAGCGGGGGCGGCGGGCCTGGTGCACCGAGCACAGCAGCCCGTTGCCGCGTTCCTCGCCGATGCAGGTCACCTGCACCGCGCGGGTGACCACCGCCCACGGGTCATCCGCGCGGCGGGTCGCCGCTCCCCGCATGGCCTCGAATGCGGCCGAGGCGGCCTCCCACCGGTCCAGGCCGTGCTTCTTGGCGAGCGCGGCGTACTTGTCGGCGGCATGCCGCATCAGCAAGGCGGCCTCCGGGTCGTGCCGCCACGCGCCCTTGCCTGCCGCGTGCAGCCGGTTCAGGAGAGCGCGCAGCGCCTCCGAGTCCTCGAATCTCGCCCGCTGTTCGCGGGTGCCTTCCGGTGTCATCACACAACCTCCTGCACAGCAGGTGCACCGGGACTCCCACCCGTCCTCGCCGTCATCGCGTAGTCCGGTTTTCGGGGGCTATGCATCGCCGGCTCACCCCAACCCGATCCCGGACCGCGACACCCACGAGTGCCGGGGGCTCCCGCCGCCGCGACCGAACGCGGTCACCGGAGGCAGGCGGCGTGCCCGCTCGCTCACCACCCGGATACCTGAGCGGGCGACGGTGCGCGCACCCCGGTACGCCTGTCCGGGTGCGCGGCGGGTGCGGCGGGCGAGCTCGGCCTGGAAGTCGATGCCCTGCCCGGCGACTCTGCCGGTCCGCGCGGCCAGCAGATCGGTGGGCCGCACCC
>NZ_JBJDRJ010000072.1:0-5924 GCF_044987415.1 Microbacterium sp. ZW T5_45
CTCGAAGGAGACCCCGCATGACCCTCGCCGACACCGACCCCGCCACGCTGATCCCGCTCGGCGACGCCAAGCGGCGTGCAGCGGATGCCGTTCACGCCTGGGAGGATCGGCTGCTCGCGGTGAGCCACCAGCTCCACGCCGACCCCGAGATCGCGTTCCAGGAGCATCGAGCCGCCGAACTGCTGGCGACGGCTCTGCAGGATGCGGGATTCACCGCGACCGTGGGAGCCTTCGGCCTGCCGACCGCGATCGAGGCGAGCTACGGCACCGGCGAGTTCGTCGTCACGGTGTGCGCCGAATACGACGCGCTCCCCGGGATCGGCCACGCGTGCGGGCACAACATCATCGCCGCCGCGGGGCTGGGCGCGGCGATCGCCCTCGCCGCGATCGCGGATGAGGCGGGCATCACCGTCAAGCTCCTCGGCACTCCCGCCGAGGAGCACGGCGGCGGCAAGGTGCTCATGCTCGAGGCCGGCGCCTGGGAGGACGCCACGGTCTCGCTCATGGTGCACGGCGGCCCCGGAGTCGACTTCCGCTGCGACGACTTCAGCAGCCAGGCCGTCGACCGGTTCCGCATCTCGTACACCGGCCGCCCGGCGCACGCAGCCGCGGCCCCCGACAAGGGCGTCAATGCGCTGGACGCCGCGACCGTCGCGCTCACCGCGATCGGTCTGCTGCGCCAGCAGCTCCCCGGCAGCGTCCGCACCGCCGCCGTGATCACTCAGGGCGGCGACGTGACCAACATCATCCCCGCGCACACGGTCGTCGAGGCGGAGGTGCGCTCCTTCGACCTCGACGAGCTGCGCGACGCCAAGCGCCGCGTGCTCACGTGCTTCGAGGCCGGCGCGATCGCCTCGGGATGCTCGTGGACGCAGGAGCGCACCGAGCCGCGCTACGACCCGCTGCGGCAGGAACCGCTGCTCGCGGGGCCGTGGAACGACGCCCTCGTCGAGCTCGGCCGGAACCCGATCGCCGTGACCGGCCTCGCCGGCGGATCGACCGACATGGGCAACGTCTCGCAGGTCGTCCCCTCGATCCACCCCGGCATCGCGGTGCACGGGTCGACGTCTGCGCCGCACACGGAGGGATTCGCGGCGGATGCGGCGACGCCCGCGGCCGACAGGGCGATCATCGACGCGGCGATCGGACTGGCCTGGGCTGCGGCCAGTGCGGCCCTGGCTCCGGACTCGCGGGCGGACCTGCTGGCACGGCAGGCCGCTCGCCCGGTGGGCGCGACCACGTCGCCGCAGGCGGACGAGTGACGACGGCATCCCCCCGCACGGAGGATCGCACCGGCGTGTACGTCTCAGCGCTGGAGCTGTTCTCGATCGGCATCGGTCCCTCGTCGTCGCACACGGTGGGGCCGATGCGCGCCGGACGTGACTTCGCCCGGCGCGCACTCGCGGCGCTCCCTGGCGGCCCCGCTCACATCGAGGGGGTGCTGTACGGGTCGCTGGCCGCGACGGGGCTCGGACACGGCACCCCTGATGCGCTCGTCGCCGGCCTCGCAGGTCTCGATCCCGAGACCTGCGATCCCGCAGACGTCCGCGGGGCGTGGTCCGGTCATCCGACCGGCCGACCGCTGATGCTCGACGGCAGCGTCGCGGTGCCCTTCGACAGCTCGGATGTGGTGCTCGACCCGTTCACTCGCCCGCAGGGACACCCGAACACGCTCACGCTCCGCGCCTTCGCCGACGGCTCGGCGGAGCCCGTTCTCGAGGAGACGTATCTCTCCGTCGGCGGCGGATTCGTCGAGCGTGTGGGCGAGGACCCGGCGCCGGCCGAGACGCGCACCGGCGCTCCGGGCTACCGGACGGCGGAGGAGTTGCTCGCGCTGTGCGGCGACGGACGATCGATCGCCGATGAGGCGTGGGCCGCAGAGGCCGCGCACCGCTCCCCCGCGGAGACCGCCGAGGGGCTCGATGCCATCTGGGCGGCGATGCGCGCCTGCGTCGAGTCGGGGCTGGATGCCGAGGGCATCCTTCCCGGAGGGCTCGGCGTGCCGCGCCGCGCGCGCCATGAGCGACAGCATCCGCACCGCCGAGGCGGCAGGACGCCCCGCGACCGCCGATTGGCTGCAGGCCTTCGCCCTCGCGGTCAACGAGGAGAACGCGGGCGGCGGGCGGGTGGTCACCGCTCCGACGAACGGGGCCGCCGGCATCCTGCCCGCCGTGCTCATGCACTACTGGCGGTTCGAACCGGATGCCGACATCGAGGGCGTCCGCACGTTCCTGCTCACCGCGGCGGCGGTCGGCTCGCTCATGAAGGCGAACGCCTCGATCTCGGGCGCCGAGGGGGGATGCCAGGCCGAGGTCGGATCCGCCTGCGCGATGGCCGCGGCCGGTCTCACCGCGGTGCTCGGCGGCTCGCCCGCACAGGTGGAGAACGCCGCCGAGATCGCGATGGAGCACCATCTCGGTCTCACCTGCGATCCGATCGCCGGGCTCGTGCAGATCCCCTGCATCGAGCGCAACGCGGTCGCGTCGACCACGGCGGTCACGGCCACCCGCCTCGCTCTGCACGGCGACGGCAGCCACATCGTGTCGCTCGACGCCGTGATCGAGACCATGCGTCAGACCGGTGCCGACATGAGCGACAAGTACAAGGAGACCAGTCGCGGCGGGCTCGCCGTCAACGTCGTGGAGTGCTGAAGGCCCTTCGGATCCACCGCGGGTGCGGTGTTCACGACACGATGCGCGCGACCGCGAGTTGAACCTCTGCGCGGTCACGAGGCTGATCATCGAGCGCCCGATGGATCGTCAGGCCTTCGATGAGCGCATCGAGGATCCGCGCGGTCTCCGGGTCGAAATGCCGCTCGAGCGCTGCCCGACTGCGGCGCATCCAGTCGGCCGTGAGAGCTCGATAGACCGGCTCGCGCGCCGCCAGCGTGTACAGCTCATGAGACAGCACGAGCTCGCGCTGATCGTGCATCACCTCGTCGGCGATGAGAGCGACGACAGCGTCCTGAGCGCTGCGTCGGTCGGATGCCGCGGACATGCGTTCCTCGAACCGGGTGCTCTGCTCGACGGCGAAGCGGGTGAAGGCCTCACGGAGGACCTCATCGATCCCGGCGAAGTAGTAGGTCATGGATCCGAGCGGGACGCCGGCGTGATCGGCGATCCGCCGGTGCGAGGCGCCGGCCACTCCTGCCTCCGCGATCACATCGAGGGCTGCGGAGATGATCCGCTCGCGGCGCTCCGGATCGTTTCTGCGCCCCGACCGGCTGCCTCGGGCAGACGCGTCAGGCGACATTCTCGACCTCGCCGATCTCAGTTATCACTCGAGCCGGACTCCCCACGGCGACCACGTTCGCCGGGATGTCACGGGTCACGACCGATCCGGCACCGATCACGGTGTTGGCGCCGATCGTGACGCCCGGGCAGACGATCACGCCGCCCCCGAGCCACACATTGTCACCGATCGTGATCGGTTCGGCCGCCTCGAGCTTGTCCCGACGCATCCGAGGGTCGATCGGATGCGTCGGCGTCAGCAGCTGCACGTTGGGGCCGATCTGGCAGTCCTCGCCGATCGTGATCGCCGCGACATCGAGCGCCGTGAGGTTGAAGTTGATGAACGTGCCGGCGCCGATCGAGATGCGGTCGCCGTAGTCGACGCGCAGCGGCGGGCGGATGACGACCTTCTCGCCGAGATCGCCGATCAGATCGACGAGCCGCCCTCGCGCAGCCGGATCACCGGCGACGGTCTGGCGCTCGTACAGGTTCGCCAGTCGAACAGCGCGCGCGGATCGTGCCTCGAGCTCGGGATCTTCAGCGATGTAGAGGTCTCCCGCGAGCATCCGCTCCCGGTTCGTACGAGGGTCTCCGGCGAAGTAGTCGGTCATTCCCCGACCATAACATGTACACTCGTACGCATCTGCTGGAAGCGGGTCGTCCGCTCACCCCCTCCGTGAAAGATCCTTCGCTTCGTGTACGCACTCCTCCTCGCCCTCATCTACGTCGCCTTCGTCAGCCTCGGCCTTCCGGATTCCCTGATCGGCGCCGGATGGCCTGTGATGCAGGGCGACCTCGGAGTGCCCGTCGGGTTCGCGGGCATCCTGACCATGATCATCGCCGCCGGCACGATCCTCTCCAGCCTGCTGTCCGAGCGGCTCACCCACCGTCTGGGCGTCGGCCTCGTCACCGCCATCAGCGTGGGCATGACCGCTGCCGCTCTGTTCGGCTTCTCGTTCTCGGATTCCTTCTGGATGCTGTGCCTCTGGGCGATCCCATACGGACTCGGCGCAGGCGCGGTCGATGCCGCCCTGAACAACTACGTCGCGCTGCATTACGCCGCGAAGCACATGAACTGGCTGCACAGCTTCTGGGGAGTCGGCGCCTCGATCAGCCCGTTCATCATGAGCTATGCAATCGGCGCGAATCTCGGATGGACCGGCGCGTATCAGACCGTCGGCATCATCCAGGGCGCGCTCACCGTCCTGCTCTTCCTCACTCTGACACTGTGGACCAGGGCAAGGCCGACAGCACGGGTGAGCGACCTGCCCGAGGGCTCGGAGGCCGAGACTCCACGAAAGCACGTCCCGCTGCGCGAAGCGCTCCGCATCCCCGGTGTGTGGTTCATCCTGGGCGCCTTCTTCGCGTACTGCGCCATCGAGACCACCACGATCCTGTGGGCGTCGACCTACCTCGTCACGGCGCGCGGCGTCGACACGGTCACCGCCGCCGCTTTCGCCTCGCTGTTCCTGCTCGGGATCACAGCCGGTCGCTTCCTCGCGGGATTCGTCGCAGATCGCATCGGCGACCGCGCGCTCATCCGCGGCGGATTCCTCGCCGTCGGGGTCGGCGTCCTGATGATCGCGCTCCCCCTGCCGACGCCCGCTGTGGCGCTCACCGGACTCGTCATCGCGGGACTGGGAAGCGCACCCATCTACCCGGCCATCATCCACTCGACGCCCGCCAACTTCGGCGGGATCTCCACCTGGACCGGAATGTGGGTGTTCCCCCTGTTCCTCGGCGTGATCCTGCTCTTCGGCCTGGCCATGTCCGAGATGCTCAACCGCCGCGTGCGGGTGAAGAGCTGAGCGCGGATTTCACACCGCCAGGCTCGCGGTCAAGCCCTGGAGTACTGGGGGCCACGCCTCTCCCTGCCGGTGCGTTCGCGTCGAGCCGGTGCCTCAGCTATGTCTGGATCACACCGGGTCGACGCGGGCACACAGGGTACGATCGGCGAAGCGGGTCGAACTCAGGAACGAGAGAACCCCCGCCGCTTCCGCGACGGGGGTTCTCATACTTATGTGCTCCTTGCTGGAGGACGTTCGAAAGTCGTCCCCCGCCCTGAGATCGTTGATTTCTCAGGCGAGGAAGGGCATCGAGACCGGTAGCGCGTCGGCGTCGGAGCCCTCGATCACGGACCATCGAGGGCCTGTCGTGCGGTCAGTTGGGAAGCCTCGAAACACGGTCACGCCTGAAGCCGTCGGTCTGATGCGCGAGCTCTACGAGTCGGGGCTCCCGTTGAAGAAGGTGTGTGAGCGGGTCGGCGCGAGTCGCGCGACCGTGACACGCCACCTGCGAAAAGCGGGAGTGCGGTTGCGCAACCAAGGCCTCGATGATGCGGAACTCAAGATCGCGACAGCCCGCTATCGCGCAGGCGACACTCTGAAGCAGATCGGCAAGGCTCTGGGCGTCTCCCCCACGACCGTGGGCACCTACCTCCGCAGCTCCGGGACGGAATTGCGCCCCTCTCGCGCGGTCGCGGGCGTGCCGCACACACCACGTTGCGCGAGTGGCAGCCCCGAACGCACCGGCGCGGAGGCTTGACTCAAGCCGGGGCCGAGGGGCCACTAGGGCGTGTCTCCTAAATGGTGGGCGTGGTCTGAGAGTGTTGTCGGGTGAGTCGTTTCGTGTTGTTGTCGGATGCCCAGTGGGCGTCGATCTCCGATCTCATGCCCGGCCCCACGGGGCGTAAGG
>NZ_JBJDRJ010000073.1:0-5755 GCF_044987415.1 Microbacterium sp. ZW T5_45
TACCACCGCCGCCGACGCCAAGCCCGACTGGGCCGTTTGACGCCCGTCGAATTCGAGACCATCATGAACCAGAACCTGGCCCTCGCGGCCTAACCGAAACTGTCACCTATCCGTGCAGCAGACCCATCGGGGCAGAAACTTGCTCCTGGGTGCGATGATGCTGGTCGTCATCGCCACCACAGTCATCGCCATGATGATCACCTCCACGTCGGCCGGAATCATCGACGACTACAAGGCCCGTTTCGGCTCTGAGGTCACGTTCACTCCCGATATCGAGGCGCTCCGCGCGAGCACCGACACCGACACCGACACCAGCGCTACACCCACGCGTCTTGAGATGCCGACCATCGATGCCGAGCAGTACATTGCCTTCGGCGACTCCGAATACCTGAACTCGGCCGACTACACAGCATCGACCGGCATCACCCCAACCGGCTTGACCGTCGTCGACGAAGAGCTCGGCGGTGGAAGCGTCAGGATGCCTATGGGCGGCGGGTTCGGCGGTCGGGAGGCGGAGGCGACAGACGACGCACCCTCGTATATGGCTCAGCTCATGGCCGGTCCATTCGATGAGTTCGACGACGGAACCCGTGCCCTCGCCGCGGGCGAGATTCCCGACGAATTGAACGAGGTCATCGTTAGCGCGGATCTCGCAGAGCTCAATGCACTCGCGATCGGTGACACCTTCACGGCGACTGGCGAGCTGACCGACCCGGATGGCGGCGACAGTAAAGCGATCAACTACGACGACCTCACCGTCGTGGGTATCTACGACGACCTCACCGGAGAATACGGGCAGACGCCGTTGCAGAACGCGTACACCAACACACGCAATCAGATCCTCACCACTGTCGACACCATCCTGGAGAGCTATGACTCCGCATACGACGGTATTCAGGTGAGCGCGACCTACTACCTGACATCGCCCGACGTGCTCCAAGATTTTGAGGCAGAGGTGCGCGCCGAAGGACTCCCGGACACTTTCGAAGTCACCACAGACGAATCGGCATACGACACCATCGTCGCCCCCGTCGAAGGCCTGAACTCAATCTCGATGACGTTCATGATCGTCGTCCTCGCACTCGGCGGCGTCATCATCGCCCTGCTCAGCTCCACCGCCATCCGTGAACGCAAGTACGAGATCGGCGTGCTGCGGGCCATGGGTATGAAGAAGTCCCTCGTCGCAGCAGGCTTGTGGGTGGAGTCGTTGATCCTGACGGCGATCTGTCTCGTGGCGGGTCTCGGGCTCGGCGTGCTCGTCGCCCAGCCCGTCACCAACGCGCTCCTGGCCGGGCAGGTGGCCGCGGCAGAAACCGCAACGGAAAGCCCTGCCGGGATGACCGGCGGCGGCATGCCCATGGGCGGCAACGGAGGCGGTTTCGGCAACTTCGGCGGCGCGGCCTCGGATGCCGAACCGCTCAGTGAGCTCGCAGTCGGGCTGTCACCCACCTCGATCGGACAGATCGCGCTCGTCGCGTTCCTACTGGCAAGCCTCGCCGGCGTCGTCGCGATCTCCCGCATCACCAAGTACGAACCGATGAAAATCCTGTCGGAGGGGAACTGACCATGACCACCACCACCGCCGCAACCCGGCCGACCGACACCGCGGTTCTGGCGCTGCACGACGTCACCTACCGTTACCCCGGCGTCGATAGGGACGTCCTCCGCGGCGTCTCCGCGTCATTCACTTCGGGAGCTGTGCACACGATCGTCGGGAAGTCTGGATCCGGCAAGTCCACGCTTCTCAGTCTCATCGCCGGACTCGACACAGCCGGTTCCGGAGAGGTCTCCTTCAACGGCACCTCGCTAGCCAAGGCTGACCGGGACCGTTACCGGGCCCGAGACATCGGCGTCGTGTTTCAAGGACTCAATCTCGTGACCAACGCGACTGCAGTGCAGAACATAGTCTTGTCGATGAACATCTCGGGCAGCCCCGTCAGCGAGAAGACGGAGCATGCGTACACGCTCCTGGAACGACTCGGCATTGGCCGTGAGGACGCCGCCCGTCCTGTCCTGAAGCTCTCCGGAGGCCAGCAGCAGCGAGTCGGCATAGCCAGGGCACTGTCCCACGACCCGGCCGTCATCATTGCCGACGAACCCACCGGAGCCCTCGACGAGAGGACCGAGGAAGAGATCTTGGGCATCTTCACGCACCTCGCACAAGCCGAGAACCGGTGCGTGATCATCGTCACGCACTCTCGCAACGTCACAGAGATCGCCGATGTAGTGCTGGGCATCAAGAACGGGAAGATCGGCGTCATCAGGAGCCGTCAGTGATGCGCGCGCTCCGGCTCACGCCGGCTGCGCACCCCCTTTCCCGTTGTCGGGGGGACAATCATTGCGGCCGGCGCTGTGTCTGCTGGATACGACGCGTGGGCCTGGGCGCAAACGCAGGCAATACCTGGCCGAGATGGCCGCCAGCGCTCAGACGATCGAACCCGTCGGCGGGGCGAACTTCGTCATGTCCTACGCGGGAATCTCCCTCTTCATCGGTATCGTCCTCCTTGGACATGGCGGGATGTGTCACCTCGCCTGGTACGTGCTCCGCCGGATCCCGCCAAACTCGGGAAGGCACCCCACCACCGACCAGGCCACGCAATGGCCGGAGCCCGCGCGGCCCGCAAACGACGCCGACACATTCTCGACAGGATCGATGACGAGACTCCCCCATCAACCACTGGCGTCGCAAATGGCCAGCGGTAAAGTGGGCGCTGGGCTTCTCGCTGGGTTCTTCGGAGGGCCGGTGGTTCCGGTGGGTGTGTACGAAGCCCGGGTGGGCGGGGCCTTGTGCATCGGCTGTGCCTTGCGTCGGCAGGCGCATGCGATGGGCAGGCTTGTACTCTGGGAACGTGACCCGTGACCGCACCCTTCCTGCTCGGGCCGCTGAGAGCGGAGGCCTACGAGGAACGACCCACCGGCGGGCTCAGACGCGTCGCAGGCTTCTGGACGCAGCACGCGTTGTCTTTGCCGAATTGGGCTTCGCGGCTGCCACAGTGGAGTTGATCTGCGATCGCGCGGGGTTCTCCCGTGGCGCCTTCTATTCGAACTTCTCATCCAAGGAAGACTTGTTCGTCGAACTTGCGCTGCGTGTCTCCGAGGAGAAGCTGAAATCTGTCGAGACTCGCTTGGAAGGTCTCAAGAGTCGAGGCCTGCAGTTCTTGACGGGAGATGACATCGTGGTGCAACTCCTCGACGTTCTCGTCGAGGACCGCGTCGGCGTGTTACTCATGAACGAATTCCGAACGAACGCAATGCGTAACCCTGAGATCGCGACGGCGTATCTCCGCTGGTCTGAGCGCATGCTCGCCAGCGCGTCAGCAATCGTCGAGGATATCCTTCGGGCGACGCCACTGCGAGCACGCGTACCACCCAGTGAGATTTCGCGTCATGTAATCATGACATGGGATTCCGTGTCGTCGCAGGCGGTGATCGCGGGCGTGGGCGCTTCAGCGATGCGAGCACTTGTGTCCGAACGGGTATTGATTGTCGCACGGGCTTTGGTCGATGATCTGGCGGAGATACCTGATTCAGGACCACCTCCGGTCACGCCCTGATCGGTTGAGACTGAGGGTCTCTTGGCGTGGACATTGCCGGCGGTGAACGTCGAGAGTTTCGCACCGACGGGCGTGGTCAGGACACGCCGGGGATGAGAAGACCGCTCTCGTAGGCAAGGATCACAAGTTGCGCACGGTCGTGAGCAGCCGCTTTGGTCATGACCCGGTTCACATGGGTCTTTGCTGTGTGCGGCGAGATGAAGAGGTCCGCTGCAATCTCGAGATTCGATCTACCACGCGCCACCAGAAGCAGCACCTCCCGTTCGCGTTCCGTCAGGTGCTTCACAGAGGCCACTGCCGCTGCGGTAGCGGCCTCCGTTCGTGTTGGTTGCAGGTACTTGGCGATGAGCGCGCGGGTTGCGATGGGCGAAAGCAGTGCGTCCCCGCCGTGCACGCTCTGAACAGCGCGGATGATGTCCTCGGGCTCGGATCCTTTGCCGATGAATCCGCTGGCGCCGGCGCGGAGAGCGGAGAAGAGGAACTCGTCCTCCTCGAACGTCGTCAGGATCAGCACCCGGGTATCCGAGAGGGCGGGGTTCGCGCAGATTGCGACTGTCGCGTCTATGCCGTCCATCGTCGGCATCCTGATATCCATCACGACTACGTCCGGCACCAGCGTCTGTGCCTTCTCGACCGCGTCGCGACCGTCGACGGCCTCGCCAACGACTTCGAAGCCCGCAGCGCCGGCGAGGATATCCACAACCGCACGGCGGATGAGGGTCTGGTCATCCACGACGAGCACTCTGATCATTGCTCCTCCTTTGTCAACGGAAGCGACGCCGCTACACGAAAACCACCTGATGCTGTGCCTGTCTCTACCGTCCCGCGCACCGATGCGACACGTTCCCGCAATCCGAGCAACCCGTGCCCGCCCGTCGGAGACCTGTCGCGCTCACCCGCTTCTGAGTTGTCAGGTACGGGGTTGGTCACCACTATCAGAGCGCGAGCGTCGTCGATGCGGAGGAGGATATGGGCCCGGCGCTCGGCGCCATGTTTGTGCGCGTTGGTGAGCGCTTCCTGGATCACGCGATATGCGACCAGGTCCGCGGCACCCGTGAGTCGGGTGGCGTCTCCCTCGCGGCGGATTTGAACGCTCAGGCCGACCTCGGCAAACCATCCGAGCAGGGTGTCGAGCTCGCGTAAGCCGCGTTGCGGCGTGTGAGTAGTCGATCCGCCGCTGTCGGTTTCGGTGCGCAGCATCTCCATGAGGTCACCGATTTCTCTGAGAACTGTGCGAGCCGCGGCCCGGATCGTTGCCAGCGCGTCTACAGCCTTCTCTGGTCGTGTCGCGACGTGTGACGAGGCGACGCCGGCGTTCAGGCTGATCACGGCGATCTGGTGCGCGACCGCGTCGTGCAGATCCCGCGCTATCCGTAGGCGTTCCTCGGTGACACGCCGACGCGCCTCGATCTCTCTCGTCTGCTCGGCACGCTCGGCCCGCTCGGTGATGGCTCGAATGTACTCGCGCCGGGAGCGACTCGCGTCTCCCGCCGCTGCGGCGAAGGCGACCGTGAGCGCGAAGGCGAAGGCGCGGGCGTCCAGCACGGTGGCGATCGCAGCCAGAACGCTCAAAGCGATGATCGAGACGACTGCAGTAGCAGCTGCAACCACGGTGAGCCGGCGGGTCGCGCTGCTCGCGGCGACACGGAACATTGCTATCGATGTGGCTAAGACTACGCCCGGCGAGAGCGTCCCAGTGAAGGACGCCAGTCCGTACAAGGCGACGCACGCCCCGAGAACGCTGATCGGCCATTTTCTTCGAAGCGGCAACAGCAGGGCAGGCGTGACGACCACGACCAATGCAGCGGGGCCGCCCGGACGGAACTCATCGCCTGGGAATGGAAGGAACGCCAGCCCGATGATCAGCAGGGCATTGAGAAGATCGGTCGCCCACACCGGCGGGTGCCGGAACTGATGCAGCGCCCTGCTAGCTTCGATGGCTTGGGTTGCTTCGGGGAGCATGCTCTCAGTCTGGAGGCATGCCACGCCTCGGGGATCCACCCCACGCGGCATTGCGAAATACCCCAACCGCAGTACACGGAGTCCGCCTCAGAGTGATGTGCCCTGTGCGACATGAAGCGCCCCAGGTTTCTTGCCGCTCCTATGCGGGTTGCGGCTCTCGGGTGAGGGCTGCGTAGTGGGCTTGCTCGAACTCGGCGGGTGGGACGTAGCCGAGGCTCGAGTGAAGCCTACGAGTGTTG
>NZ_JBJDRJ010000074.1:0-5053 GCF_044987415.1 Microbacterium sp. ZW T5_45
TGGTTGTATGCATTTCTTTTTTACGGAGAGTTTGATCCTGGCTCAGGATGAACGCTGGCGGCGTGCTTAACACATGCAAGTCGAACGGTGAAGCCCAGCTTGCTGGGTGGATCAGTGGCGAACGGGTGAGTAACACGTGAGCAACCTGCCCCTGACTCTGGGATAAGCGCTGGAAACGGCGTCTAATACTGGATACGAGGAGCGACCGCATGGTCAGCTTCTGGAAAGATTTTTTGGTTGGGGATGGGCTCGCGGCCTATCAGCTTGTTGGTGAGGTAATGGCTCACCAAGGCGTCGACGGGTAGCCGGCCTGAGAGGGTGACCGGCCACACTGGGACTGAGACACGGCCCAGACTCCTACGGGAGGCAGCAGTGGGGAATATTGCACAATGGGCGGAAGCCTGATGCAGCAACGCCGCGTGAGGGATGACGGCCTTCGGGTTGTAAACCTCTTTTAGCAGGGAAGAAGCGAAAGTGACGGTACCTGCAGAAAAAGCGCCGGCTAACTACGTGCCAGCAGCCGCGGTAATACGTAGGGCGCAAGCGTTATCCGGAATTATTGGGCGTAAAGAGCTCGTAGGCGGTTTGTCGCGTCTGCTGTGAAATCCCGAGGCTCAACCTCGGGCCTGCAGTGGGTACGGGCAGACTAGAGTGCGGTAGGGGAGATTGGAATTCCTGGTGTAGCGGTGGAATGCGCAGATATCAGGAGGAACACCGATGGCGAAGGCAGATCTCTGGGCCGTAACTGACGCTGAGGAGCGAAAGGGTGGGGAGCAAACAGGCTTAGATACCCTGGTAGTCCACCCCGTAAACGTTGGGAACTAGTTGTGGGGTCCATTCCACGGATTCCGTGACGCAGCTAACGCATTAAGTTCCCCGCCTGGGGAGTACGGCCGCAAGGCTAAAACTCAAAGGAATTGACGGGGACCCGCACAAGCGGCGGAGCATGCGGATTAATTCGATGCAACGCGAAGAACCTTACCAAGGCTTGACATATACGAGAACGGGCCAGAAATGGTCAACTCTTTGGACACTCGTAAACAGGTGGTGCATGGTTGTCGTCAGCTCGTGTCGTGAGATGTTGGGTTAAGTCCCGCAACGAGCGCAACCCTCGTTCTATGTTGCCAGCACGTAATGGTGGGAACTCATGGGATACTGCCGGGGTCAACTCGGAGGAAGGTGGGGATGACGTCAAATCATCATGCCCCTTATGTCTTGGGCTTCACGCATGCTACAATGGCCGGTACAAAGGGCTGCAATACCGTGAGGTGGAGCGAATCCCAAAAAGCCGGTCCCAGTTCGGATTGAGGTCTGCAACTCGACCTCATGAAGTCGGAGTCGCTAGTAATCGCAGATCAGCAACGCTGCGGTGAATACGTTCCCGGGTCTTGTACACACCGCCCGTCAAGTCATGAAAGTCGGTAACACCTGAAGCCGGTGGCCTAACCCTTGTGGAGGGAGCCGTCGAAGGTGGGATCGGTAATTAGGACTAAGTCGTAACAAGGTAGCCGTACCGGAAGGTGCGGCTGGATCACCTCCTTTCTAAGGAGCATCTGACCCTTCGGGGTCCAGAACCCAGTTCGAAGGCATACGTTCTTCGCTGGGAGCTCATGGGTGGAACATTTGACATGCCGTCAGCGCAGCTGACTCTGTTTAGTACGGTCTTTCGGGATCTGGAACGGTGGGGGATGCTAGCAGGCGGCTGCACGCTGTTGGGTCCTGAGGGACCGGGCCGGCCTTTCGGGGCTGTTCTGAACCTCTGGGCCTCTTCTGGTTTCCCTTGTGGGGGTTGCTGGTGGGGGTACCGACCGTACTTTGAGAACTACACAGTGGACGCGAGCATCTTGAACATGACCTTTTGGGGTTGTGTTCAGTAGATGATCTTAAAGATCATTAGTCAATTTCTGATCTGGCTCTTCGGAGCCGGGTCGAGTTTTGATTCATCTCATGATTTTCAAGTCTTTAAGAGCAAACGGTGGATGCCTTGGCATCTGGAGCCGAAGAAGGACGTAGCAATCTGCGATAAGCCTCGGGGAACTGATAAGCAAGTTTTGATCCGAGGGTGTCCGAATGGGGAAACCCCGCTGGGCGGCGTGCCGACCTAGTGACTCCCGCCTGAATATATAGGGCGGGTAGAGGGAACGTGGGGAAGTGAAACATCTCAGTACCCACAGGAAGAGAAAGCAACCGCGATTCCGTTAGTAGTGGCGAGCGAAACCGGAACAGGCTAAACCGAGTATGTGTGATATCCGGCAGGAGTTGCATGTTCGGGGTTGTGGGACTTTTCAGTCATCTCTGCCGAGATGGCGGCGTTACAAGATGGTATAGACGAACGGTCTTGAAAGGCCGGTCATAGAGGGTGCCAACCCCGTAGTCGAAATGCCAACCTTGGCGCGAAGAGTATCCCAAGTAGCACGGGGCCCGTGAAATCCCGTGTGAATCTGTCAGGACCACCTGATAAGCCTAAATACTCCCAGATGACCGATAGCGGACAAGTACCGTGAGGGAAAGGTGAAAAGTACCCCGGGAGGGGAGTGAAATAGTACCTGAAACCGTTTGCTTACAAACCGTTGGAGCACCCCTGGTAGGTGTGACAGCGTGCCTTTTGAAGAATGAGCCTGCGAGTTAGTGATATGTGGCGAGGTTAACCCGTGTGGGGTAGCCGTAGCGAAAGCGAGTCTGAATAGGGCGATTCAGTCGCATGTCCTAGACCCGAAGCGAAGTGATCTATCCATGGCCAGGTTGAAGCGACGGTAAGACGTCGTGGAGGACCGAACCCACTTAGGTTGAAAACTGAGGGGATGAGCTGTGGATAGGGGTGAAAGGCCAATCAAACTTCGTGATAGCTGGTTCTCTCCGAAATGCATTTAGGTGCAGCGTTGCGTGTTTCTTGCCGGAGGTAGAGCTACTGGATGGCCGATGGGCCCTACAAGGTTACTGACGTCAGCCAAACTCCGAATGCCGGTAAGTGAGAGCGCAGCAGTGAGACTGTGGGGGATAAGCTTCATAGTCGAGAGGGAAACAACCCAGACCACCAACTAAGGTCCCAAAGCGCGTGCTAAGTGGGAAAGGATGTGGAGTTGCTGTGACAACCAGGAGGTTGGCTTAGAAGCAGCCACCCTTGAAAGAGTGCGTAATAGCTCACTGGTCAAGTGATTCCGCGCCGACAATGTAACGGGGCTCAAGCACGCCACCGAAGTTGTGGCATTGATATTTTTGGTAGGCCTTCGTGGTCCAGCCGTATTGATGGGTAGGAGAGCGTCGTGTGGCCAGCGAAGCGGCGGTGTAAACCAGCCGTGGAGGCTACACGAGTGAGAATGCAGGCATGAGTAGCGAAAGACGTGTGAGAAACACGTCCTCCGAAAGACCAAGGGTTCCAGGGTCAAGCTAATCTTCCCTGGGTAAGTCGGGACCTAAGGCGAGGCCGACAGGCGTAGTCGATGGACAACGGGTTGATATTCCCGTACCGGCGAAGAACCGCCCCAACTAATCCAGTAGTGCTAAGTATCTGAATCCTCACATTGAACCCTTCGGGGTTCGCCGTGAGGCCTAGCGTACGACCCCATGCTGGTGCGGTTAGCGTATTAACAGGTGTGACGCAGGAAGGTAGTCCAAGCCAGGCGATGGTTGTCCTGGTGCAAGTGCGTAGGCCGAACGGTAGGCAAATCCGCCGTTCACGTAGGCTGAGACACGATGCGGATAAAAAGTGGATGATCCTATGCTGCCGAGAAAAGCATCGACGCGAGGTTCTAGCCGCCCGTACCCCAAACCGACTCAGGTGGTCAGGTAGAGAATACCAAGGAGATCGAGAGAATCGTGGTTAAGGAACTCGGCAAAATGCCCCCGTAACTTCGGGAGAAGGGGGGCCTTCGACGTATTAGGACTTGCTCCGAAAGCGTTTGGAGGCCGCAGAGACTAGTGGGTAGCGACTGTTTACTAAAAACACAGGTCCGTGCCAAGTCGCAAGACGATGTATACGGACTGACGCCTGCCCGGTGCTGGAAGGTTAAGAGGACCGGTTAGCCGCAAGGCGAAGCTGAGAATTTAAGCCCCAGTAAACGGCGGTGGTAACTATAACCATCCTAAGGTAGCGAAATTCCTTGTCGGGTAAGTTCCGACCTGCACGAATGGCGTAACGACTTCCCAACTGTCTCAACCGCGAACTCGGCGAAATTGCACTACGAGTAAAGATGCTCGTTACGCGCAGCAGGACGGAAAGACCCCGTGACCTTTACTACAGCTTGGTATTGGTGTTCGGTGTGGCTTGTGTAGGATAGGTGGGAGACGTTGAAGCATGGACGCTAGTTCGTGTGGAGTCATTGTTGAAATACCACTCTGGTCACTCTGGATATCTAACTTCGAACCGTAATCCGGTTCAGGGACAGTGCCTGGTGGGTAGTTTAACTGGGGCGGTTGCCTCCCAAAAAGTAACGGAGGCGCCCAAAGGTTCCCTCAACCTGGTTGGCAATCAGGTGTCGAGTGTAAGTGCACAAGGGAGCTTGACTGTGAGACTGACAGGTCGAGCAGGGACGAAAGTCGGGACTAGTGATCCGGCAGTGGCTTGTGGAAGCGCTGTCGCTCAACGGATAAAAGGTACCTCGGGGATAACAGGCTGATCTTGCCCAAGAGTCCATATCGACGGCATGGTTTGGCACCTCGATGTCGGCTCGTCGCATCCTGGGGCTGGAGTAGGTCCCAAGGGTTGGGCTGTTCGCCCATTAAAGCGGTACGCGAGCTGGGTTTAGAACGTCGTGAGACAGTTCGGTCCCTATCCGCTGCGCGCGTAGGAAGTTTGAGAGGATCTGACCCTAGTACGAGAGGACCGGGTTGGACGAACCTCTGGTGTGTCAGTTGTTCCGCCAGGAGCACCGCTGATTAGCTACGTTCGGGATGGATAACCGCTGAAAGCATCTAAGCGGGAAGCCGGCCTCAAGATGAGACTTCCATACCTTCGGGTGAGAGGCTCCCAGCCAGACTACTGGGTTGATAGGCCAGATGTGGAAGCACGGTAACGTGTGCAGCTGACTGGTACTAATAAGCCGATGACTTGATA
>NZ_JBJDRJ010000075.1:0-4926 GCF_044987415.1 Microbacterium sp. ZW T5_45
GTGGGACACGAAGGCCTCCTGTTGTGAGAAGCGGTTCCTAGACAGCTCCACTCCATAACGGGAGGCCTTCACTCATCGACAGATCAACCGCGATTCACGCAACAACGTCCCTGGACATCACAACTAGTCGATCTTGGAGATATGTTCATGTTCACGGCTGCATACGCCGCCCGGTCACGTCAACGTAGACATGACACGGCTGACAGAACCACCACGCTGCACGAGGCTGCATAGGCTCCAGACACTCAGGGCAGTTGGGCGTAGCTAGGCCGAGGTCATCCATCAGCAAGGTGCAAACCTAATCTTGTGCGGGAGGAGCATGAGGATCTCCTTCCGCCCGGCCTGTTCGATGAGCGTGCGAGCCGCCTCCTCGCGGGCGTCTCCGGCCTGGGCCTGCAGTACCGCAGCCAGCGGAGCCCCATGCTCCAGGGCTGCGATCACCTGGTCGACCGCCCGCGAGATGCCGGGAAGCTGAAGCCGTACCGACATCGCCGAGAGGGCATCGGCGAGCGACGACCCCGTGCCGACCGCCAGCACCACCTGGCGCAGTTCCGCGGTGAGTTCGCCCGATCCGATCGCCGCCACTCTGCGCAGCGCGTCGAGGAATCCTTCGCCGGCAGACAGGCACAGGGCGAGGAACTCCAGCGTGGTCGGCAGTTCATCGGCGAGTCGTGTGCGCCGGGCCTTGGCCCGCGCGCTGAGCTGGGCGTCGTACGCCGAGCCCGCCGCAGCGCCGGCGATGAGCGGCACCAGGACGACAGGGAACGTCATCCTCCCCGTGAGTGCGAGCACGATGAGCACGACGGCCCCCACGGCCGCCCCGGCCAGCGACCAGGCGAGCTGCCGGCCACGGAAGGCCGACGGCTCCTGCTGCAGACCGGCCTGCGCCAGACGATGTCGCAGCGCATCGCCGCCACCCAGAACGCGTTCGAACAGCGCTCTGGCGTGTTCCCAGGGCGTTCGGCGTGCCGTCGGCAGCACACCGACCCGAGGGAGCGCCTCGCCCGGCAGCGCGACATCCGGCACCACGTCGCGCACGTAGGGGGCGATACGCACCGCCAGCGGCATGGCTCGCCAGCGCGGCAGCGCCGCGAGGATGCTGAGCACTCCGCCGGCGAAAGTCCCGCCGAGCAGCAGGGCCATCGCGACCGCGGATACGCCGTTCATCCGAACCACCGCCGAGGCTCAGGCAGCCTGCCGATGCGGATCATGATCCGGTAGGCCACCACCGACACCCCGGCACCGGCGCAGATCACGATCACCCCTTCGGGCGTCGCATAGGCCGAGGCCCCCTCGGGGCGCATCACGAGCAGACCGAGGATCACCCATGGCGCGACGGCCCCCAGCACCGCCGCGCCGCGAATCCACGATTGTCGCGCCTCCACTTCGCCCCGAAGAGCCGCGTCGGCTCGCACCGATGATGACAACGCGCGCAGCACTGACGTCAGCTCGGTGCCGCCCACCTGCCTGGCCATCCGCAGCGTCTCGGCGATGCGATCGCCGATGGGATCGGCGAGAGACTCCTTGAGCCGATCGAGACTCGCCTCGAACCGCCCCGTCGCGCGCAGATCGCGGGCGAACACCGCGAACGCCGGTCGGAGCACGCCCGGTGCCGAGTCGGCGAGGCTCGCAACAGCATCCGGCAACGACAGCCCCACGCGGATCGACGCGACCAGCAGGTCGCACACATCGGGCCAGAGCTGTCGACGCACCTTTCGCAACCTGAGCCGACGCGCGCGCAGGAACAGCACCGGCGCCCATGCGCCCGCGAGCGCCGCGAGCACGGCCAGCACCGGAAGCGCGGTCGCCAGCCAGACGACGGATGCCGCGGCGAGCGCCAGAGCGATCATGGAGGTACCGACCATCCAGCCGGGCACGGCACCGAAACCGGCCTCCCCGGCGAGTCGCTGCAGCCGACCACCGCGATCGACGGGCTCTGCGGATCGGTCACGTCTGGGCCACAGCCATGGGGATGCTCCCAGCAACATCCCCGCCGCGAGCAGCACTCCCAGAAGGACGGTCATGCGACGACCCCCGAGGCACGCAGCTCTCCTCGGCGCCAAGTGCGGGTCGGGGTGTCCATTCCCCGTCCGTACACGGTTCTGGTGAGGATGCGCCCGTCGACGATCTCGCCGGTCGGAGCGATCACCTCATGCACCCGCCGCGACCCGTCCTGGTCGCGCACGCAGTGAACGACCAGATCGACCGCAGAGGCGAGTACCGGCGCGATGAACGCACGGTCGATGTTCCGGCCCGCCAGCAGCGGGAGCAGCGTCAGCTTGTCGAGCGCCTCGGCCGCCGAGTTCGCATGCACGGTCGCGGCTCCCGGCACCCCTGTGTTCAGCGCGAGCACGAGATCGAGCGCCTCCGCGTCTCTCACCTCTCCGACGACGAGGCGATCCGGCCGCATCCGCAGCGCCTCCTTCACCAGGCGGCGCAGGGTGATCTCACCATGACCCTCGAGATTCGCCTGCCGACCTTGCAGGGCCACGAGGTCCGGACCGTCGACGGAGAGTTCGAACGTCTCCTCCACGGTGACGATCCGCTGACGATCGGCGCATGACGCGAGCAACGCCCCCAGCATCGTCGTCTTGCCCGCGTGCGTCGCTCCCGACACGATGACGCTGCGTCCCTCCCGCATCGCGCGGCGCAGCGTGACGGCGAGCCCGTTCGAGAGCGATCCCTGGCCGACGAGGGCTTCGAGGGTGCGATGGCCCGCCAAGAACTTCCGGATGTTCACCGCCCAGCCGCCGCGCACCACGTCGGCGATCGCGACGTGCAGACGCGATCCGTCCGGAAGCGAGGCGTCGACGAACGGTTGGCTGATGTCCACGCGTCGCCCGGCGGACTGCAGCATCCGCTCGACGAGGTCTCTCAACTGAACATCCGTCAACGCGAGGTCGATCCGCTGCGAGACCCCGCCGCGGGCGACGTGCACGCGCTCGGGGCCGTTGAGCCAGATCTCCTCGATCTCCGGGTCATCGAGCAGTGGCTGGAGCGGGCCGAAACCGCTGACCGCCGCGAGCACATCGCGCACGCAACCGATCTCGTCGGCGATGAGTGTCTCCCCGCGCGCGAGAGCGGCGTCGTTGAAGCGTCGCACCTCGGCGAGGGCGACCCCGCGCGCCGCATCGGGGTCGACGGCCGGATCGACGCCGTCGGCGCGCAGCCGCAGCCGTACGCGCTCGGCGACGATCACGGACGGCTGGTTCATCGGAGCATCTTCGCAACATTCGCCCCGGCGCCGCCGAAGTTATCCACAGGACCGCGCACCCTATGCTCATCTCGTGACCGCAGACGATTACGCCACCGCCCTGCACGCCGCGCTGGCGACCACCGACACCGAGGTCCGCCGCCGCCTCGTCCTCATCGCGGATGCCGCCGCCGCGGCATCCGTCGACATGATCGTCCTCGACGTGTTCCTCGACGACGACGCCGAGGGGCCGTTCGACGTGTGGGCGAGGTTCGAGGGAGAGTCCGTGTTCGTCACGCAGCAGCGGCTCGGCGAGGACCGTCATCTCGTCGACATCGCATGGACAGAGGACGGTTGGACGCTCGACGTGCCCGCACGGCCGCAGAGCTGGTCACGCGAGGCACTGCTCGATGCGATCATCGACGTCGTCGCGGGGTGGCTGTCGGGGCTCATCCCGTCCGGGGGCGACGGCATCGTGTGGACCCTGGAGACCCCGGACGGCGAGACGGATCCGCGAGAGCTGCCCTCCCCCGAAGCTGCGGGCTGATCCCCAGCATCAGGTCCCGGCGGATCAGTAGACTCGTACCACCGCGCGGGAGTGGTGAAATTGGCAGACACGCAGGATTTAGGTTCCTGTGCCCCAGGGCGTGTGGGTTCAAGTCCCACCTTCCGCACGCGAACGTGATCGGCATCCCATGCCGCATCACCGGCATCCCACCGACGACCATGTCACGACCGACGGGAACTCCCTGTGCTGGAAACCATGATGCACGCGCCGACGGCACTCATTCCGTGGCTCGACCCTGCCACGATCATCGGGAGTGCCGGACCGTGGGCCCTGCTGGTCGTCTGCTTCATCGTGTTCGCCGAAACCGGTCTGCTCGTCGGGTTCCTCCTGCCCGGTGACACGCTTCTCGTGATCTCCGGTCTGCTGTCGCACTCGACGGCGACGCTGCCGCACGGCGTCTTCGGCCTGAACATCTGGTTCGTCTCACTGCTCATCGGGCTCTCGGCATTCATCGGCGGCGAGGTGGGATACCTGATCGGCCACAAGGGCGGTCCCGCGGTGTTCGAGCGCAAGGAATCAGGCCTGTTCAGCCGCAAGAACGTGGAACGGACCAATGCGTTCTTCGAGCGCTTCGGCGGAATCACGGTCATCCTCGCCCGCTTCGTTCCGATTGTGCGCACCTTCGCCCCGGTCGCCGCCGGCGTCGGGCACATGCCCTGGCGCAAGTACTCGCTGTACAACCTCATCGGGGCGATTCTCTGGGGATTCGGACTCACGATGTTCGGGTATCTGATCGGGTTCATCCCCCCTGTCGCAGACTTCGTCGAGAGCTACATCGATCTGATCCTCCTCGCCGCGGTCGGTGGCACGGCGATCGTGACCCTGTTCCACTACTTCCAGGAGCGCCACAAGGCCAAGAAGGCTGCGGCCGAAGGTGAGGACGTCGTGACGGATGCCGAAGAGGCGAAGGATCTCGCCCTGGACCTCGACGGGGACGACGACCGGCGCTGAGCCCGGCGCAGGTCACGCGCTCCGCAGGTTCATGACGACTCGGAATGGCGACGAGTCCGGAAATACCGCTATCTTCTGGATGACGCCCGGTTGCGGGCGCGAACCGGGGGTGGGGAATGTCTGACGAGGCCGATCCGAGCATCCCTGGCGGCGTATCGATTCCGCCCATTCCCCCGCCACCGCCATTCCTTCCCCCCGGGGCGCAGCCCACGAT
>NZ_JBJDRJ010000076.1:0-4903 GCF_044987415.1 Microbacterium sp. ZW T5_45
CGCTCGCACAACGCGGCGCGCTCGCCCGCCCGCGCAACGCCGCTTGCTCGCTCGCCCGCCGCGTCTTCACGCCGGCGCCCCTGCTGGGCTACGACGCCCCCGCTGGTTTGCGTAACTCAGCGGGGGCCTCGTAGCTGAACAGGGGCGCGGGTGCACGAGGGTGCCGGGCGCGGAGCGGGCGCGGGGCATTGGAGGAGCGTCGGCGTGCGCGGGCGTGGAGTGTGCGTGCCGTGCCACGCGACTCGCGCGCTTGCCCGCCCTCTCATGCCGAGGCCCCTGCTGGGCTACGACGCCCCCGCTGGTTTGCGTAACTCAGCAGGGGCCTCGTAGCCCAGCGGGGGCGCGGGCGAACAGGGGCGCGGGCGAACAGGGGCGCAGGCGCAACAGGGGCGTGGGCGCTCAGTGTCGTGGGCGCAGAGGGGCGTGGGGTGCCCGAGCTGCGAGCGACCGACGGACGCCTAGACGCGAGCGTCCTGCTTCGGCACCCATACCTGATTGATGATGATGAGGATGGATGCCGCCACCGGCACCGCGACGAGCGCGCCGAGCAGTCCGAGCAGCGTGCCGCCGGCGAGTGCGCCGATCACGACGAGCGAGCCCGGGATCGACACCGCCCGGTTCATGACCCGCGGCGTGATCACGTACGCCTCGACCTGCATGTACACGAGGTAGACGAGGCCGAAGATCAGAGCCGCGATCGGGTTCGTGAACAGCGCGAGGCCGGTGCCGATGACCCAGAACAGCACAGAGCCGACGAGCGGGATCAGCGTGATGCAGAACGCGACGGTCGCCATCAGCGGCGGGAACGGAAGTCCGAGGAACACGTAGAGCAGGAAGGCGAGCAGCGCGTTGAAGAACGCGAGGATCACCATGCCCATCACGTATCCGCCCACGGAATCCGTGATCTGCTCGACGATGTCACCGGCGCGAGCGCGGTCGCGGGCCGGGGCGAGGCGCAGCAGGCTCGTCTTCATACCCGGCAGGGTCGCGACGAAGTAGAGGGTCAGCACGAGCACGACGATGACGCCCGAGATGCCGGTGGCGATGCCCGTGCCGACCTTCAGCGCACCCCCGCTGATCGCGGCGATGTTGCCGGGATCCGTGAGGAACCTCTGCACGTCGGCGACAATCTGCTGGAACTGGTCGCCGAACTGCGACTCGAGGGTGGCATAGAGGTCGGTGCGGGTGAACTCCACGATCATCCCCGGCACTGACCGCACGAAGGTCGCGATCTGATCGATCACGATCGGCAGGATCATCCAGAGGATGAGCCCGATCACGACGATCAGCGCAAGGATGACGATGACGACCGAGACCGCCCGAGACAGGCCGCGACGCTCGAGGAACCGCACCGCGGGGTCGAGTCCGAGAGCGGCGAACAGGGCGAGTGCGATGTAGATGAGCACCGTCGACAGGCTCGTGATCGCGAGTCCGAGGACGATCGCGGCGAGCCCGCCGAGCGTCACGAGGAATCCGAACACGAACGGCCGGTCGATGCGCGTCCACAGCGAACGGGTCTGCGTCGACCCGGCCACGGAAGCGGCGTCGGATGCCGCGGGCGACGGTGCGGCGACGGCCTCGCCCGTGCCGGGGGCGGTCGGATCGGTGACACCCGTGCCAGCGCCAGAGGCGGCAGTCCCCTCGACCGGAGGGACGGATGCCGCCTCTGCCGCGCGTCCGGATGCCGTCGCCTCGTCTTCGCTCATGTGCTCACGATATCGGCCGTGCTGTCGGCGGCGGGGTGGGGAGTCCGTCGCCGTAGAGTGGACGCATGACCGACGCCGTGGACCCGAAGGCCGAACTGCTCCGACTCCGCGCGAGCATCGACAACATCGATGCGGCGCTCATCTTCATGCTCGCCGAGAGGTTCCGTGCGACGCAGCAGGTCGGGCATCTGAAGGCCGAGCACGAGATGCCCGCGTCCGACCCCGGTCGTGAGGAGCAGCAGGTCGCACGGCTGCGCGCGCTCGCCGAAGAGGCGCACCTCGACCCCGAGTTCGCCGAGAAGTGGTTCAACTTCGTGGTGGCCGAGGTCATCCGCCACCACACCGAGGCCGCAGAAGCCAACCGCTGACACGCACGTCCGCACGCAGCATCGAGGCGGAGCGCCCCACACGCTCCGCCTCGTCGCCCCTGCGGGGACGCCGCGTGATCCGCGACGTCCCCGGAGCATCCGGTGCTGTCGTCTCCGTGCTCCCCAGGTGCACGATTCCCCAGTTCGACTGCGCCTCCCGCTCGCTCCGCCTTCCCAGAGCCTCTTCGCATCGCACCGTCTGCAGATAAGGAGCGAGCACAAGGCGTCCTGATACGTCAGGGGCGAGAAAAAGTCGGGTGACCGCTCCCGGGTGAGGTCAGAAGCCGTTGCCGTGGCACTGGAACGGCGCACGCACCCCGGTGTGCTCGGCGGCGGCGACGAGAGCATCCGCCGGGTCGTCGCCCCGCGCGAGCCCCTCATGCACCGAAGCGAGCAGTTCGCAGGCGTCGTCATCCGCCACACTCACGGGAGCGGCGAGGACGCAGCGCGTGCCGGCGTGCAGCCAGACCCGGGTCATGCCGAGGGACTCCTCGCCCCAGCGCACCGACGAGCGCCCCAGCTCGCATGCCGAGAGGATCACGGTCTCGGGCGGGCGGGCGATGAGGTCGACATCGTGACCGAACAGGATGCCGTCGGCGAACTCCAGCCCGGAGAACAGCGGATTGTCGGCGGAGTGCCTCCCGTGCGCGGCCACGTGCACCACGTCGCTCCTCGCGGCCAGCGCGGTGACGTCGGCGACCTCGGCAGGGGAGGAGAGCACCTCGGGGGCGGCCCAGGCGGATGCCGCGCGACGGATCTCCTCGTCGGCGCGAGGAACCCGCGGCCCCGCGGCGAACCCCGCCCGCGCCCGCCGAGTCGGCGCGGGAGCCGTGAGCCAGCGGGAGACGGACGTCGCGAGGGTGAACGGGCGGCCGGTCATGGTCGGCAGAAGTGCCCAGGGGATCCCCGCCAGCGCGCCGGGCGTCGTGAGCACGATGCGGTGCGTGCCGTCGAGCTGTTCCCGGAAGGGGGCGAGCAACTCCGCGTCGACGCGCGCGAGCCGGTCGTCGAGAGAACGCGCGACCACCGTTCCCATCGGGCCCCCGCCGGTGAGCGCCGCCATATCGAGGTCGGCGCGCAGACCCGTGAGCGCGTCTGCGATCCGTGGCCAGTCCAGCCGCACGGTGCGTGCATCCGATCGCGTGACGACGATGCACTGCAGCGCGGAGCCGGTGAACACGTACGCGACGACGGCCGTGCTCGCGTCGATCCGGCCCTGCACCTCGGCGAGCGGGACGCGTTCGTGGGTGTGTGCGACGCCCGTGCTCGACCACTGCCGCTCGCGCACCCGATCGCGGATGGCGCGCACCGCGGGATCGTCGGTCCAGTCCTGTCCCGAGAGCTCGGCGCGCAGCATCCGCAGTCGGGCGAGATCCGCGGCCAGGTCGTCGTCGTCCGGTGCTCTCACCGGTGAGACCTGCTGGCTGAGATGGCGGGCACGCTCCGACCAGTCGAAGATGGTCGCGGCGTCGTCGGTGCGCACCGCGGCGGCGAGGCCCGCGAACATGAGGTCGCGACCGTGCATGGTGACCGACGCCTGCAGGTCGAGCGCACCGAAGGAGCGCTGCCAGGCCGACAGGAGATCGAGACCGTCGGCCGCGATGCGAAGGGTGTCACGGGTGCGACCCGCGCGGAGCGCGCGGGCGGCACGCACCTCGTGCCAGCGCAGTCGGAGCGGCATCGCAGCGTCGGCGGGCGGGCGCGGCAGCCGACCACCGATGGCGAGCCGTCCGGTGAGGACGAGAGCGGCGGCTTCGGTACGCAGTCCGGAACGACGCAGGGCGGATGCCGTGTCGGCGAACTCCTCGGCGCGGGCGGGCAGCTGTCGCTGTACTCTCGCCTCCAGCCGCAGGGCGCGGGCTCTGGCGGCCCATGCCCGGTTGCCGAGGGCCTCGAACCGCCGGGCTGCGACGGATGCCGTGCGCTCCGCGGCCGGGGCGTCGTGCCACAGCAGAGATCGGGCGAGGTGGAGTTCGGCCTCTGCACGGGCCTGGGGCATGCGCTGCGCGCCGAACTGAGTGGCGACATCGGCGAGCAGCCGCTCAGCCTCTTCGACCAGGCCTGCGTCGCGCAGCACCTCGGCGCGATCCTGGTCGCCGATCGCGGCGGCCAGGGAGCTCGTGGCCGCCAGCATCGGTCGGGAGCGCGTCATCAGTGCGAGGGCGGTGACCAGATCGCCGCCGAGAAGGGCCGCGTAGCCGCGGTTGTGGCGGGCCTCCGCGAGCGGTTCCTCAGCGCCCAGGTCGTCGTAGATCGCCACGGCGCGGTCGAGATCCTCGATACAGTCGGCGAGCTCCTGCCGCTGCATCCGGGCGACGGCCCTGTTCAGGAGCAGGTTGGCGAGCTCGATTCCGGATGTCGCGGAGATGGCCGAGCTCAGCAGCTCGACCGACTCGTCGAGCCGTCCCGCGTGCACGAGCAGAGTGCCGAGCTGGCCCGTGAGCAGCGCCGACGTCGCGGTGGCGAGGCCTCGTCGGGCGAGCGCGTCGCGGACGAGCTGCTCGGCGTCGGCGGGGTGGCCGGTCTGGGCGAGCACATACGCTCTGGTGCCGTCGACGCGGGCGCGGAGATCGTCGTCGGATGCTCTCATCGCGGCCTCCGCGAGATCCCGCCGCGCGGCGGCGAACCGTCGGGCATTCGCCGCGGCGGCGCCCCGGGCGTGCAGCTCGCTCGCGGTCAGGCGCATGCTCACAGCATGGCCCGCTTGTCCGGGCTGGGGAAGAGCGGGCGGGCAGAACGGGCGGTGAGAACGGCCGGGGAGGAGCGGGCGGTGAGAACGGCCGGGGAGGAGCGGGCAGTCGGGGTCGAAGGGCCTGCCCGGGTGTCGCT
>NZ_JBJDRJ010000077.1:0-4283 GCF_044987415.1 Microbacterium sp. ZW T5_45
CGACATCGGCTTGGCGAAGCCAGTTCTGCAGGCAGGTCTCGCTGATGCCGAAGTCGGTCGCGATCTGCTTGATCGACACATCGTCCTCGCGCTGACGAGCCACCCGCACGACATCGTCGCGGAACTCTCGGGGATAGGGCTTGGGCATGATGACATCCTCCCAGTAGCGCCTCACGGCACCACAGATCAGGTGTCACCTATCCGTGCAGCAGACCCCGCGGCGCAAGGTAGGAGGTTGCGCCTGCGCAGCTATTCGCAGGTCGCTCGGGAGATGTAGATCTGAATGTTCGCCGATCTGTTCACGATCGCGCCGGCGTCGGGTGAGGTGCGGACGACTGTCCCGACCGTTGCGCCCGCTTGTGCCGCGCACACTTCTTGTGGCGGTTGCTGCAGTCCTGCTGATCGGAGTGCCGTGAGCGCGTCGGCCAGAGCTCGTCCGGAGATCTCGGGGATTGCGATGCCTTCGCCGTTGCTGGGGGCGAGTTGGATCGTGCTTCCTTGAGGGGCCGACCCAGGTTCCGGCTGCTGGCGGGCAATGCGCCCGGCGGGTTGGGTGCCATCGATCGCCGCGGAAACGGAGACCTGGAACCCGGCGTCAGTGAGCACTCGTGTCGCCTCCTCGGTGGGGAGATCGATCACGCTGGTGAGATCCACGAGGGCCCGGCGGGTGAGGTTGGCAGCGGGCGCAGGGAAGGACTCTCCGCCGTACTTTGTGTTTGCGGCGCTCTGCATGACGAGCCAGATGTGATGTCGCAGCTGCGCGAGTTCGATCCCGTTGGTGGAGAGGCGGTTCAGCTCCGCGGTGCCCTGTACATTGCCAACCCAGACCACGGTCGCGACGCGAGTGGAGCTGCCGTCCATCCAGGTTTGGGTGCTTTGGTGGGTGCCGGTCTTACCGATCAGTGGGGTGCCATCACCTACGCGGGAGGGACGGCCGGTGCCGTTCTGCATGACGCCCTGCAGCGCGGAAGCCGCGGTGGCGGCCACCTCGGCTGTGAGGGCCTGCGAACAGGCCGGGATCGCGAGGTCGATCTCAACGCCGTCCGCGTCGGTGACCCGATCGATCGGGCGCGGGGCGCAGTACAGACCGCCGCCAGCGACAGCGGCGTAGGCGGCGGCCATGTCGACGGGTGCGACGTTCTTTGCCTTCTACCTCACCGAAAAGGCACTGCCCGCGGGAAAGACCGCAGCGAAAGTCGACGTCCGCCAGTACCGCATGCTGGTCACGATGACCGACGGCACCGTTTACGCCCTGGGCGCCAACACCAGCGGCTCACAAGGCACAGGCAGCTCGGTAACCCCGGGGATCACACTCACCGCAGTCGCCATGCCCGCCGGCGCGGTCGTCACATACATCGCAATGGCGAACAACACGACACTGTTCCTGCTGAACACCGGGGCCGTTTACTTCGCGGGTCTCAACGACACCGGAGGTCGCGGTACGGGCACTACAGGCGGCACGGACTACACGCCGGTCAGAGTTCCGCTAGCCCACACCGCAGACAAGATTACAGCATCCTGGTACGACAGCTACCTCGTCGCACTCGGCTAGCTATTCCCACCGGGGCGGATCTGATCCGCCGTTACGCGGGAGAGCGGTATCTGAATATCAGTTGTGAGCCGCGCTCCCTGAGTGGAGCAGTTCGTTCCTGCAGTGCGAGGAGGCCCGTATTTGCTTTGTCATGGAAGGGTGCCGAGGCGGCCACCTCTCCGCCGGGCCACTCTCGCGCTCTGAGGATCGCGAGTACGTCACTCAGGGGACGTCGGCACGCAGGTCCCGGCGGCCGCGGGACGGACGCAGTTACAAAGTCAAAACTTAACCGTACGTACGGTATGGTTAATGCATGAGACCAAGTTCACGATCTGAAATTCTCGACGCGGCACTCCGCGTGGTGGATGCCGCGGGCGGTGCCGACATCACGTATCAGTCGGTAGCCACGGAAGCGGGGCTGACAAAAGCTGGCCTGATGTACCACTTCCCCACGAGGGATGCCATGATGATCGCCCTCATCGAGCACGTGATCACGAGATGGCAGGCCGAACTCCAAGAGACGCTTGGCACCCCTATACAGGACTCATCGCTTTCGGAGCGCGTCCGCGCTTTCGTGCTCTTCGCCGGAGAAGGTGGCGTGACTCAAGGCGAATTCGTGGTGTTCGCTGAGGCCGTGCGCAGGCCGGAGCTGTCGCGACCCTGGCTGGAGTACCTTCACACCTGGTTCGGCTTCGGGGACGGGACCGACACGACGCCACTGCTGCTCGTGTGGCTGGCCGCCAACGGGCTCTGGGTTGCCGAGGCAACCGGAATCCTGGCCATTAGCTCCGGGCAGCGTGACGCGTTGCTGTCGACCCTCACCGCGCTCGTCGACGGGAACTCCGAATGAAGAAATGGCTCATCCTCGGGGGGCGATAGCCCTCGAAGTCACCGCCACGCTGGCGTTGCGCGGCGCCATCGACAATCCATGGTGGGCGTTGCTCGCCGTCGCAGGTTACGCCGGCGCCTTTATCGCGCTCTCCGTGCTCCTGCGCATGGGAGCGCCGATCGGCGTGGTCTACGGCATCTGGGCCGCGGCGGGGGTCGCGCTGACCGCCGTGATAGCTGCGATCTTGTTCGACGAACCCTTCACGTTCCTCATCGGCCTGGGCATCGTGATCGTCGTGGCCGGCGTAGTGCTCGTCGAAACCGGTCAGGCGCAGCCGCCGAAGACGGAGGTGTCGTCGTGACGTGGCTGTTGCTCGCTGGCGCGATCGTGACTGAGGTCGCGGCGACCATGTCTCTTCGGGCTTCGGAGGGGCTGAAGAAGAAACGGTGGATCGCTCCGGTGGCGGTGTTCTACATCACGGCATTCTCATTGCTGACCATCGCGCTCGCGCAAGGAATGCCCGTGGGCATCGCCTACGGCATCTGGGCAGCCTCGGGCGTCGCGCTGACGGCGGTGTGCGCCTGGATCTTCTTCAAGGAGCGCCTCACATGGCGCATGTTGGTCGGGATCGTACTCATCGCCGTCGGTGTGCTCGTCATCGAGCTCGGCAGCCAGGCCCACTAGCTTCAAACACCCGTCGACCGCATTCGAGAGGGCCACGATGTTCACCATAGTTCCGGCATCCCGAGCCGATATCCGCGACACCGCGGTCGTCCTTGCTTCCGCGTTTTCCAACGACACCGTGATGGCGACCCTTGTGGTCGGGGAGGCGCGCGAAGCGCGCCTGACGCTCCTATTCAGTGGACTGATGCGGTCCGGCGCTCTGAAGCACGGGCGCATCGACCTCGCCCGACGCGACTCCGACGGCGCTATCGTCGGGGCGGCCATATGGGTCCCACCGGGCCCAAGCACCTCACTCCTGAGCGAACTAAGGGAGTTGCCGACCTTCCTGCGCGCACTGGGCTGGCGCGGGCTGAGGGAAGCCATTCGGCTGCGGACGACCCTGGCTCGTCATCGCCCGATGGAGCCGCATTGGTACCTCGCGCAGATCGGGGTCAGTGCGCAGGCGCGAGGAGCGGGCGTCGGCTCCGCACTCCTCGCATCACGGCTCGAGAAAGTCGATTCTGAGCATGCGCCGGCGTACCTCGAATCGTCCAATGAGCGCAACCGGGCGCTGTATGGACGTCACGGGTTCGTGACCATCGCGACGGTCGGTGGCATCCCCGATTCAGCGCCAGCGGCGATGTGGCGGGTGGCTGCCTGAGGGACGCGGTACGGCGACGAGCCGCTTCGGCGGAGGAGCTATGCGAGAACATGCCCCGCTTCGAGGAGCGCTCCACGCGCGCGACTAGCGTCGGCGACGGGAACCATCAGAACATCACCGTCGAAGGTCGAGACAACGAAAACCGCACAGTTCACGGCTGAAAGAGGTGACACCAGCGATGCCACGACTCCGGTCAAGCCAAACGGCATGGGCCCGCTCGCGTACAAAGCGACCCAAGGACCGTCTACCTCGGCACCGGGCAAGTCCAAACCAGACGTGCACACAACGGTGAGCTCCTGCGGTGTACGGCTGACGGCGACGAACCCCCCGGCCGCGAATGCCTCCTCGAGCACCCTTGCAGAATCCGTTGCGGCGGGAAAGCGGGCAATGACGTACTCGCCGGCCAACTGTTGCAGTTCCATGGAAAGAGTAGTCATCGGCGCGACTCCCTTCGGGATCGCGCGGAAGACTCCCTAGGGCGTGTCTCCTAAATGGTGTAGCCAGGCGATGACGGCGTTGAGGACGACGGCGGCTCGGTAGACGATGGCGAGTTTGTCGTATCGCGTTGCCAGGCCTCGCCATTGCTTGAGTCGGCAGAA
>NZ_JBJDRJ010000078.1:0-2977 GCF_044987415.1 Microbacterium sp. ZW T5_45
AGGTGCGAGGCGGCGGCGAGAAGGTGCAGGGCTGCGGGAGGAGGCGAGCGCGGGGCCGCGGCACGGGCCGCCCCGGCGCACACCGCCGACCCGGAACGACGAAGAGCGGATGCCGTGACCTCTCGGTCGCGGCATCCGCTCTTCTGATTCGTGGGGACTCAGTCCGCCGCGGGCGGCGGGGGAGTCGTCGGCGTCGGCTGGCGCTTCGCGGGCGCGGGGTTCGCCGAGGCGACGCCTTCGCCGATGCCGCGACCGACGGCCTGACCCTGGATGATCGACGCGAGGTCGAGACCCGTGGCGGAGCTGACGCTGTCGAACACCGACTTGAGCGCCTTCGCGCTGTCAGCGCCGACGAGGTCGGATGCGCCATCGCCGGAGCCGCCGATGATCGACACGCTGCCGATGGTCGAGTAGCCCTTGGCGAATTCGGCCATGATCGCCGGCAGCGTCTCGAGCACGCGCTGCGAGAGGAACGCGTCCTGGTTGGAGGCGATGGCCTTGGCCTCCGCCTCGACGGCTGCGGCTCGTGCCTCACCCTCGGCGCGGATCGCGTCGGCCTCGGCGTTGGCACGCAGACGGCGTGCCTCGGACTCTGCCTCGGCCTGCGAGCGCAGGGCGTTCGCCTCACCGGTCGCACGGGCGACGGCGGCGGCGGCCTCACCGTCGGCCTTGGCCTTGTCGGCCTGCGCCTGCTGCTCGGCGATGCGGGTACGGGCCTCTGCCTGCTTGACCTGCTCGATCGCTGCGGCCTCGGCCGAACGCTCACGGGTGTAGAGCTCTGCCTGAGCGCGCGTCTCGGCCTCGTACCGCTGCGCGTCGGCGACGCGCTTGACGTCGGCGTCGAGCTGTGCCTGCTTGTTCTCTGCCTGCTGCTGGAGAACGGCCTGTTCGGCCTGGGCGCGAGCGAGCTGTTCGGCCTGCTCGGCCTCGGCGCGGGCACGGCCGATGCCGGCGTTGGCGTTGGCGGTGTTGGTGTCGAGCGCGGTCTGCTCGATCAGGTTCGCTTCCTGGTTGGCGATGTTCTTCTGGTTGATCGCACGGTCGGCGTTGGTCTGCGAGATCTCCGCAGCCTGGCGCTTCGCCTGGATCTCGGGAGCACCGAGCGACTGGATGTAGCCGACCTTGTCGGTGATGCCCTTGATCTGGAACGAGTCGAGGATCAGGCCCTGTTCGGCGAGCTCCTGAGAGACATCGGCGGCGATCTGGTCGGAGAACTTCTTTCGCTCGCGCATGAGCTCGACGACCGACAGAGTGGCGACGATGCCGCGGAGCGCACCTTCGAGCTGTTCCGTGGTGAACTGCTCGATGGCCTTGTCCTGCGAGGCGAAGCGCTCTGCGGCGCGACGCACGTACAGCGGGTCGGAGCCGATCTTGACGATGGCGACGCCGTCGACGTTGAGCGTGACGCTGTCGAGCGACTGTGCTTCGGCATTGAGCGAGACCTGGCGCGAACGCAGCGAGATGATCTCGTGGCGCTGCGTGATCGGGTTGACGAGCGACTTGCCGTTGACGATGACGGTGACGGGCGACTCCTCGGTCTCCCCGCGGGTCGAGCCGTCGACGGCGACGATGGTGCGTTGCACCTTCTGCTTGCGTCCCGAGATGACGAGTGCCTCGTCAGCGCGGGCCACCTTGATCCAGCTGCGTGCGAACAGCAGCAGGATCAGGAGCAGGACGATGGCGATGACGATCGCGATGCCGACGATGATCAGGATGCCGACGATTCCGGCGATCTCCATGGATGACCTCCCTGGTTGCCCCCGCGGGGGTGGTCTGCGACGCCGACGCGGAGACCGCCGACTCGCTTCCCACCCTGCCAGAAAAGCGGCCGAGGTGTGGTGGGGAGAAGTGCCCTACTGGTCGCGGAGCTTGTCGGCGAGATCGCGCAGCGTGCGCAGCTCGCCGTCGTCGAGGCGGGCCATGCGGTCGGCGATCGAGCGCCCGTGCACGGTGGCGAGGGCGCGGAAGGCCCGTGCTCCGGCATCCGTCGCTCGGATCAGCGATCCGCGCCCGTCGTCGGGATCGGCGCATTTGCTCACCAGGTCGCGTGAGACCATCCGGTCGATGAGGCGCGAGACGCTCGGCTGGCTGATGAGCATGTTGCCCGTGACGTCGCGAAGGCGGGCGGTCATGTCGGGGGAGCGGGTGACGGTGAGCAGCACGTCGTACTCGGCCTGCGTGAGGTGCGCCTCGTCGAAGTCCTTGACCATCTCGCTGAAGAGCTCGTGCTGGGCGCGGAAAAGGCTCTCCCATGCCTCGAGGGCGAGCTTGCGGTCGGTCATAGGAACAGCGTAGCCGCGGGGTCCGACGTGCCGCGACGGGCTCGACATCGGACAGAGTTAAGGGCCGGTCGGAGAGGCTACCGACCGGCCCTTGTCCCTTGCACCAAGAGTGTCCTGCAATCACATGAGGTGGATGCCACAGCAAACATTCACCGTGTGATCACTGTATAACGGGGCGGTAACGAATGCAACGGTTTGGTCACGGAAATCTTTGATTGGGTCGCCGGATGCTGTCGTTTCTCACGAAACCTGTCGCTTTCTCACGAAAGTTGTCGCTGTTCTCATGAAAGGTGGCGGATTCTCACGGAAGTTGTCGCGTCTGCGGCGTGGCGTGGGTAGGCGGGTGGGTGTGGGTGTCAGCCTGCGGGTGGGTGGGGTCGCCGATGTTGGTGGCCTGAGTTGTCAGGACCCGAGATATAGGGCAGTACCTCTCCTCAGGAGTCAGGCCGTCCGTCGAATAGGTACCTTCCGTCGACGTTGATTGGATTCCTGTGGACCTGACTTTGCAGTGGACTGGTGTGCCCGCTTCCGTGGATGACGCGGGGTGCGTGGTCGAGTTTCGTCTCGAGGGTCTGCTGCACGGATAGGTGACAGTTTCGGTTAGGCCGCGAGGGCCAGGTTCTGGTTCATGATGGTCTCGAATTCGACGGGCGTCAAACGGCCCAGTCGGGCTTGGCGTCGGCGGCGGTGGTAGG
>NZ_JBJDRJ010000079.1:0-1688 GCF_044987415.1 Microbacterium sp. ZW T5_45
CCGCTCCGCACCTCTTCCCCGCCGCCCCGTACCTCCTCCCGCCGGACCGCCGCCCTACGCCGCGTGCGAGAAGTCGGAGCGCTGGGGCGACACGCCGCGTTCGGAAGCCGCTCAACGGCGTGTCACGCGGATTCTCCGACGTTTCACACGGACGCCAGCCTCACTCCTGCGCGGCGCAGCGCCCGCCAGCGCCCGAGCCCGCGCACCGCGGCTGTCCACAACCACCCCGTCGCACCCGTTCCTCGCCGGACCCTGCTTAGACTCGTGAGGTGACCATGCCCTACCAGCCGCCGTACGCCGTGTTCTCCGGAGCCTTCGGAGACAACGCCTCGGGAGGGTGGTTCCCCGCACGCGCCGAGGTGAGCAACGGGCTCATCACCCTCTGGGTCGCACTGCCGACCGGATGGACGCAGTACTTCAGCGTTCCCGCGCAGGAGGTCGTCGTGAAGTCGGCGGCTCAGCGGATCACCCTGGTCGTCCGCGGGCAGAGCTACCCGATCCTCGCCGACCCTCGTTCGGTCAACCGCGCGATCGGCCACGGCGTCGCCGGCGGTGTGGCCGATGTTCTGAACAAGCCGGTCTTCGAGATGGGCGTCGACGTGGCCCGTGGGGTCAACGTCGCAGGCGCCGCCCATTCCTTCGCCATCGGCGGCGGCCCCGAGTTCCTCGCCGCAGCCCAGCAGTCGGGCGCGAAGACCTCCCGCCTCGGCTACGGCCCGATCATGGCGATCGGATGCAGCGCGGGACTCTTCGTCGTGATCGCGGTGACCGTCGTCACGGTCCTCGTGCTGAACCTCTGAAGCCCGGTCGGTAGGGTGTCGACCGCCTTCGACCTCGCCGCGATCGGCGCCGGCCTCACTTTCGCGGCGGCGCTCGACGACCTGTCGCAGGCGCTCGATGCGAGCACCTCGGTCGTCGTCAGCGCCCCGCCCGGCACCGGCAAGACCACGCTCGTGCCGCCGCTCCTGGCCTCGCGCTCTGCCGGACGGATCATCGTCACGCAGCCGCGCCGGGTGGCCGCCCGCGCGGCCGCCCGCCGCCTCGCGCAGCTCGACGGCTCGCCGCTCGGAACCAGGGCGGGTTTCACGATCCGCGGCGAGCGCGTCGTCTCGCCTGAGACGCGCGTCGAGTTCGTGACCGCCGGCGTGCTGCTGCGACGGATGCTGACCGACCCCGGCCTCGAGGGCGTCGATGCGGTGATCATCGACGAGGTGCACGAGCGCGCGCTCGAGACCGACCTGCTGATCGGGCTGCTCTCGGAGGTGCGCGAGCTGCGAGACGACCTCACGCTCATCGTGATGTCGGCGACCCTGGATGCCGAGCGCCTCGCGACAGTGATCGGCACGGATGCCGCGCCGGCGCCGATCGTCGACCACATCGTTCCCGCCTTCGCGCTCACGGAGCGCTGGGCGCCGAGTCCGCACGCCCGTCTCGACGAGCGCGGAGTGACCTGGGCGTTCCTCGACCATCTCGCGCAGACCGCGACAGCTGCCGCGCTCGAGCTCGGGCGCGACGATCCGACCGCCGATGTGCTCGTCTTCGCCCCCGGTGCGCGCGAGGTGTCCGAGACCGCCCGCCGCATCCGCTCCGCCGCCGTCGGATTCGACGTACGCGAACTGCACGGCCAGGTCCCGCCCGCAGAGCAGGATGCCATCATCCGAGGACGACGCCCCGACGAACCGGCGCGC
>NZ_JBJDRJ010000080.1:0-1340 GCF_044987415.1 Microbacterium sp. ZW T5_45
CCTATGCGGGTTGCGGCTCTCGGGTGAGGGCTGCGTAGTGGGCTTGCTCGAACTCGGCGGGTGGGACGTAGCCGAGGCTCGAGTGAAGCCTACGAGTGTTGTACCAGTCGACCCAGCCGGCCGTCGCGAACTCGACGTCTGCGATGGTCCGGTAGGGGCCGTCGTGAAATACGGTGGTGCGGATGCACTCGGTCTTGTAGAGCCCGTTGATCGTCTCCATCAGCGCGTTATCGTATGCGTCGCCGACAGACCCGATCGAGGGCGCGATGCCATCGAGCGCCAGCTTCTCGGTGTAGGCCAGCGAGACGTATTGAGACCCGGCGTCCGAATGTGCCCGCAGTTGCTCGGGCTGGACCGGGTGCCCATCACGCGCTCGTTCCCAGAGGGCCATGCGCAGCGGGATCATCACCAGCTCGACGTGCTTGGTGGTCTGTGCGTGCCAGGCCACGATGCGTTGCGAGTAGACATCGACGATGAACGCGACGTAGACCCAGCCCGCCCAGGTGCGGCAATAGGTGAAGTCCATGACCCAGGTGTGATCCGGCCGGGGCGCGGTGAAGTCGCGGTTCAGCAGGTCGCCGGCACGGACCCCGTCCTTGGCGGGGATCGTGGTGCGGATGCTCTTGTCGCGACGGATGCCCGACAGCCCGAGGTCTCGCATGGCCCGGTCGACCGCGCCGCGCGACGCGCCGGGGATCATGGTGCGGCGGATCAGCGCGGTCATCTTCCGCCGCCCGTAGAGGCCCTCGGGAGTCAGCACGCGACGCATCGTCCCGTTGCGTTCGACAATGGTCCACGCCGCGGCGCGGATAGCGTCCTGGACCTGCGCGTCCGTGATCGTCCGCGCTGCGACGATGCCTTGCCGGTGGGCTCGGTAGGTGCGCGCGGCGATCTTCACGCCCTGCGCTTGCAGGACCCGGATGATCGACTCGACCGCGTGCCCTTCGGCTCTCATCGTGTCGATGAAGCCCAGCATCAACGGTTGCGGGGGTCGAGTTCCCCCGCGAAGAAAGTCGTCGCAGCTCTCAGGATCGCGACATCCTCCCGCAGGCGACTGTTCTCGGCCTTGAGCCGCTTGATCTCGGCATGCTCGACGCTGGTGATCCCGTCGCGGCTGCCATCGTCGATATCGGCCTGCAGCACCCACCGGCGCACGGACTCATGCCCGACGCCGACCTGGCGGGCAACGGCCGCTGACGCGGCCGTCAACGACGGATACTCCGAACGATGCTCGCGCACCAGCCGGACAGCGCGCTCACGCAGCGCGGGATCGATCTTCTTCGGCATGACATACATCCTTCCAACTCAAAAGGATGCGGCATCAAACCTGGGGCGCTTCA
>NZ_JBJDRJ010000081.1:0-1300 GCF_044987415.1 Microbacterium sp. ZW T5_45
TGGGGTGACCCGGTTTTGGTGGAGTCTTGTTCTCGGGTGATTTTGATGAACGAACGAGATAGGCCGCGGGCGCGGCGTGCGGGTGAGCACTATTCGATGGAAGAGCGTTCCGCGGCAGTCAAGCTTGTGCGATCGTCGGCTGGACGCACGATCCGCGAGGTTGCCGCGGAACTCGGAATCGCGCATCAGACGCTGTATCGGTGGGTGGCGCACGCCCGGGATGCGGAGATCGATCCTGCGGGCACGATGTCGGATGCTGCGCGGCGGAGGGTGCGAGAGCTGGAGGCGGAGAACGAGCGGCTGCGTCGTGAGTTGGACTTCCAGGTAAAAGCGCAGGCCTTCATGCGTCAGATCTCGAACCGGCAGAGCGGTTCGAAGTGATCGAGCGGATGAAGGCCGACTTCAGCATCGTGTTCCTCTGCGCCCGACTGAAGGTATCGGTGTCCGGCTTTCATGCATGGCGAAAGCGACCAGTGTCCGCGCGGGCTGAGCGACGCTGGCAGCTGAGCACGAAAGTTCTCAACGTGTTCGTCGACTCTTCCCGCGCTGCGGGTCACCGCAAGATCGCTGCGACATTGGCCGCTGATTTCGGGGTCCACGCGAACCGCAAAACGGTCCTCGCGATCATGCGGGATTTGGGCATCATGCCACCTGCCGCACGAGCAGCGTTCCGTCGTGCAGCGGCTCGAGCCCGCACCACGCCTGACCCTGGTGATCTCCTCGAACGACGCTTTCAAGACACCGTCGAACCCGGCACGGTTCTTGTTGGCGACATTACCTACGTGTCTACCGGCCAGGGATGGTTGTATGTCGCGACCGCGATCGACCTCGCCACCAGGACCGTGCTGGGATGGGCATCGAGTAAACGACAGACCGCAGCACTGGTGATCACCGCACTCTCGCGCGCGATCGCGACCGGTCACGTCCGCCCCGGCGCGATCTTCCACTCCGACCACGGCACCCAATACCGCTCACGCCGGTTCATGATGTTCTGCGCCCGCGCCGGCATCCGACGCTCGATGGGCAAGAACTTCGAATGCTGGGACAACGCCGTCGCCGAGTCCTTCTTCTCGAAGCTGAAGAACGAGCGCCTCCGCTGGCACCGATTCACCAGCCGCCACGCCGCGACCCGTGAGGTCGCCGACTACATCCGATACTTCAACGACAGACGACGCCATCAAGCCCTGGGCTACGCCACTCCAGCCGAAGCGATGGCCCATCTGACACGGACCACCGCCGCCAAAGCGGCCTAACCAGAACGGAAATGAGAACAACACTCCACGACACGCGGGCCGCCCTA
>NZ_JBJDRJ010000082.1:0-1180 GCF_044987415.1 Microbacterium sp. ZW T5_45
GAGTTCCGCGACGATGTCGTGCGGGTGGCTCGTCAGCGCGAGGACGATGTGTCGATCAAGCAGATCGCGACCGACTTCGGCATCAGCGAGACCTGCCTGCAGAACTGGCTTCGCCAAGCCGATGTCGAGGACGGTGCGAAGCCGGGCGTGACGAAGGCTGAGGCCGACGAGGCGCGCGAGTTGCGAAAGAGGGTCCGGCTGCTGGAGCAGGAGAACGAGGTGCTCCGCCGGGCGGCGGCGTACTTCGCACAGGCTCATCTGCCGGGAAAATGACCTACCCGCTCGTGACAGAGCTCGCCGTCGATGGGATCGCCGTCGCGGTGACGTGCCGGGTCCTCAAGCTCTCCCGCCAGCCCTACTACCGCTGGCTGAAGTCACCGGTCACCGAGGCCGAACTCGTCGAGGCGTATCGTGCGGACGCGCTGTTCGACGCACACCGTGACGACCCAGAGTTCGGGCATCGGCTGTTGGCCGACGAGGCCCGCGATGCCGGGCAGCCGATGGCTGACCGGACAGCGTGGAAGATCGCGTCGGCCAACGGCTGGTGGTCCGCGTTCGGCAAGCGCAAAGCCCGCGGGAAGGGCAAGAAGGCCGGTCCGCCGGTCCACGACGACCTCGTGGAGCGCGCGTTCACCGCTCACGCCCCGAACCGGCTCTGGCTGACCGACATCACCGAGCACAAGACGGCTGAGGGCAAGCTCTACCTCTGCGCCATCAAGGACGCCTTCTCGAACAAGATCGTCGGCTACTCGATCGACTCGCGGATGAAATCCCGTCTAGTTGTCAACGCGATCAACAATGCGGCCGCTCTGCGCGGCGACATTGCCGGGTGTGTCGTGCACTCGGACCGCGGGTCGCAGTTCCGCAGCCGCAAGGCCATCCGGACGTTGGCTCGACACCGCATGGTCGGCTCGATGGGCAGGGTCGGCGCGGCCGGCGACAACGCTGCGATGGAAAGCTTCTTCGCGCTGCTGCAGAAGAACGTCCTCGACCGCCGCTCCTGGGCCACCCGCGAAGAACTGCGAATCGCGATCGTGACCTGGATCGAACGCACCTACCACCGCCGCCGACGCCAAGCCCGACTGGGCCGTTTGACGCCCGTCGAATTCGAGACCATCATGAACCAGAACCTGGCCCTCGCGGCCTAACCGAAACTGTCACCTATCCGTGCAGCAGACCC
>NZ_JBJDRJ010000083.1:0-1163 GCF_044987415.1 Microbacterium sp. ZW T5_45
TGAACCGCCCTGGGTTTCGTTCCGTTCCTTTATCGAGAGGATGGGAACATGCCCGCGAAGTATCCGGAAGCGTTCAAGGACCGTGCGGTCCGCATGGTGTTGGACAGGCTCGAGGCCGATGAGGACGGCCTGACCAGCTATCAGGTGATCAAACTCACTGCCCCGAAATTGAATGTCTCGGTCGAGGCGCTGCGCCGCTGGGTCGAACAAGCCCGTGTCGACACAGGGGCGAAGCCGGGTGTCACGAGTGATGCGCACTCGGAGATCCGCCGGCTCAAGCGTGAGAACGCGGAGTTGCGACGTGCGAACGAGATACTCAAGTCCGCGTCGGCGTTTTTCGCCGCGGAGCTCGACCGGCCCACGCCGAGATGATCGCGTATATCGACATGTATCGCGACCAGTTCGGGGTCGAGCTCATCTGTCGCACCCTGGGCGCGACAGAGGGTGGGTTCCTCACATCTCGCGGGTATCGGGCCGCGAAGACCCGTCCCGCCAGCGACCGCCACCTCCGCGACACCGCGCTGAGCCCTGTGATCAAGCGGATCCATGCGGAGAACTACGGTGTTTACGGGGCCCGGAAGATTTGGCGTGCGATACGCCGGGAAGGCTGGGGCATCGGACGCGATCAGGTTGCTCGCCTCATGCGCAAGACTGGTCTTGCCGGCGTGATTCGTGGTCGCACACCACGCACCACGATCCCCTCACGAGTCCCGGATGATCGCCCGGATCTCGTCGAGCGGCGTTTCGTCGCAGACAGGCCGAACCGGCTCTGGGTCGCCGATATCACCTACGTCCGCACCACGGCAGGATTCTGTTACACCGCGTTCGTCACCGACGTGTTCGATCGGAAGATCGTCGGCTGGGCGACCCGGTCGACGATGCGCACAGAAGATCTTCCGTTGGAAGCGCTCGAGCACGCCCTTGTGTCTGCGAAAGACCAGGCCATAGATGGGCTGGTCCACCACTCGGACCGCGGGAGCCAATACGGTTCCATCCGCTACTCCGAGCGGCTCGCTGAAGCCGGGATCACTGGCTCGGTCGGCACAGTCGGCGACAGCTATGACAACGCCCTCGCCGAGGCCGTGAACGGGCTCTACAAGGCCGAACTCATCCATGCCCGCCCAGCCTGGCCCTCCGTGACCGAGGTCGAGTTCCAGACGATG
>NZ_JBJDRJ010000084.1:0-943 GCF_044987415.1 Microbacterium sp. ZW T5_45
CTAGGGCGTGTCTCCTAAATGGTGTAGCCAGGCGATGACGGCGTTGAGGACGACGGCGGCTCGGTAGACGATGGCGAGTTTGTCGTATCGCGTTGCCAGGCCTCGCCATTGCTTGAGTCGGCAGAAGCCGCGTTCGATGACGTTCCGGTTCTTGTAGTCGACGGGATCGTATGTGACGGGTCGTCCGCCGCGAGATCCGCGGCGGGTTCGGTGGCCTTGTTGGTCGCGGGGTTCGGGGATGACGGACTCGATGCCTCGTGCTCGCAGGTGTGATCGGATCGCGCGTGAGGAATAGGCCTTGTCACCGCGAAGCTTCTCAGGGCGGGTTCGGGGCCGCCCGATCGGGCGGGCAATTCGGAGGTCGTGAAGCAGCGGCAGGAGCATCGGCGAGTCTCCCGCTTGTCCGGGCGTGATCGCCGTAACGAGCGGGAGCCCATGGCCGTCGACGAGCTGATGAACCTTCGTCGAGAGGCCACCCCGGGAGCGGCCGAACCCATGATCAGGCGGCTCGAGCCCCGGAATCGTGTAATTCGACAGATCCCCCTGTGCTGCGGGTGATGTTCGTTGCATGCTGGTGCGCGCGGGCGATCGTGGAGTCCACCGAGACCGACCAGTCGACCATGCCGGCGGCATCCGCCGCGGCGAGCAATCGCCCCAGGACCGTGTCCCACAGACCGTCGCCGGCCATCCGGCGATGCCATTTCCAGACCGTCTGCCAAGGCCCGAACACGGTCGGAAGGTCTCGCCACGCGATCCCGGTCCGATACCGATACACGATTCCCTCAACCATTGAGCGGGCGTCCGCGAACGGGCGCCCCTTACGCCCCGTGGGGCCGGGCATGAGATCGGAGATCGACGCCCACTGGGCATCCGACAACAACACGAAACGACTCACCCGACAACACTCTCAGACCACGCCCACCATTTAGGAGACACGCCCTAG
>NZ_JBJDRJ010000085.1:0-934 GCF_044987415.1 Microbacterium sp. ZW T5_45
TGGGGTGCCCCTGTGATGGTGGAGTCTGGTCCTGATGGATGAGATGAGTGATGAGCGTGGGAAGAGGCCGCCGATCAGGAGGGTGCAATACACGCCTGCGGAGCGGGCGGAGGCGGTGCGGATCGTGCGGTCCTCGAAGGGGCGGACGATTCTGGAGATCGCGGCTGATTTGGGGATCAATGACCGGACATTGAACATGTGGGTCGTGGCGGCGCGGAACGCGCAGATCGATCCGGACGGGTCGATGTCGGATACGGCGAAGCGACGCATCCGGGAGTTGGAGAACCAGGTTGCCCGGTTGGAGAAGGATCTCGAGTTCGAGAAAAAAGCGCGGGCCTTCACCCAGTCGATCTCACTGCGTCGGAGAAGTTCGACGTGATCGATGGGTTGAAGGCCGACTTCGGAATCGCGTATCTGTGCGGCAAGCTCGGTGTCTCGGAGTCCGGATATCACGCCCGACAGGCACGATCATTGTCGGCCCGTCACTCACGGCGGTGGGAGCTGACCGCACGGGTGCTCGGGGCGTTCGTGACGTCGGGCCGCGCGGCCGGGTATCGGAAGATCACCGCGACGCTCAACGCGGACGGGATCCGCGTGAACCCGAAGACCGTGCTCCGGGTGATGCAGGGGCTGGGCATCATGCCCCCGGCCGCGCGGGCTGCGTATCGGAAAGCGGCCGCGCGAGCGCGTCGGACCCCCGACCCGCCGGATCTTCTCGAGCGGCGTTTCGGTGATGTCGTCGCCCCCGGGACGGTTCTGGTCGGAGACATCACCTATGTCGCGACCGGGGAAGGGTGGGTCTATCTTGCGACCGTCATCGATCTCGCGTCCCGGATGGTGCTCGGCTGGGCGACCGGGAAGACACAGACCGCTGAGCTCATCGTGAGGGCGATGAAGAGAGCCCAAGCGAGTGGACGTATCGAGCCGGGAGCGA
>NZ_JBJDRJ010000086.1:0-734 GCF_044987415.1 Microbacterium sp. ZW T5_45
AGTCTCGTGGGCTCGGATGCGGGTACGTCGTTGAAGACGATGCTTCAGCGCCTCACTCCGCAGTCGAAGGAGGCAGCGGACAAGTTCAAGGAACTCGGCATCTCCGCGTATGACGCGAACGGCCAGTTTGTAGGGCTCGCGAACTTCTCCGGCCAGTTGAAGGAGCGGATGAAGGATCTGACCCCGGAGGCGCGTAACGCGGCCATGGCGGTCATGTTCGGGTCTGACGCGGTGCGTGGTGCCAATGTCCTCTACAGCGAGGGCGAGAAGGGCATGCTCGCGTGGATCAAGCGCCTCAACGAGCAGGGGTACGCGACGGAGACTGCCCGGACTCGCCTCGACAATCTGAAGGGTGATTGGGAGGCGTTCACGGGCGCTCTGGACACTGCTTTCATCGTCATGGGTGACGGCGTGGACGGCCCGCTCCGCGAGTTCGTGCAGGGCCTCACGGGTCTCGTGGACGGGTACAACGAGCTGCCTCAGTGGGCGCAGCAGCTCATCCAGGTATCGGGTGCCGCGGTCGGCCTGATCGCGGGCGTCGGTGGAGCGAGCTTGCTCGCGATTCCGAAGATCGTGGAGTTCCGGCAGGCGCTGACGGCGATGAACACGAGCTTCAGCCGCGTCACGCTCGTGGGTGGTGGGATCACCGTCGCACTTGCCGCGGTCGCTGGGGTTGTGCTCAGCCTCGCCAACGCGCAGGCCGAGGGGCGTCAGAAGGCTGAGGACTACATGGC
>NZ_JBJDRJ010000087.1:0-680 GCF_044987415.1 Microbacterium sp. ZW T5_45
GATCTACCTCGACGCCCTGGTGGTGAAGGTCCGAGATGGTGGGCATGTCCGCAACAAGGCCGCGCACATCGCTGTCGGCGTCGACATGGACGGCATCAAGCACGTCCTCGGGATCTGGATCCAGCAGACCGAGGGGGCGAAGTTCTGGGCGTCGGTCTGCGCCGAGCTCGCCAACAGGGGCGTCCGCGATGTCCTCATCGTCTGCGTCGACGGGCTGACCGGGTTCCCCGAAGCGATCGAGGCAACCTGGCCGGAATCAATGGTCCAGACCTGCGTGGTCCACCTGATCCGCAACGCGATGCGTTTCGTCGCCTACGGACAGCGCAAGGCCGTCGCGGCCGCGTTGAAGCCGATCTACCAGGCCCCGACCGCGGACGCCGCACTGGCGGCTCTGGACGCGTTCACAGCCTCGCCGTTGGGGCAGGCGAACCCGAGGTCAGCGCAGGTGTTCGAAGACGCCTGGGAGCGGTTCACACCCTTCCTCGCGTTCCCGCCGGAGTTGAGGCGGGTGATCTACACGACGAACGCGATCGAGTCGCTGAACTTCCAGCTGCGGAAGATCATCAAGAACCGCGGCCACTTCCCCAACGATCACGCCGCCGTGAAGCTGCTCTGGCTCGCGATCTGCGACATCGAAGACAAACGCGCCCGCGACCGCGCGAAGGAACGCGGCCTCGGGC
>NZ_JBJDRJ010000088.1:0-650 GCF_044987415.1 Microbacterium sp. ZW T5_45
TCGTTGCGGCGGCGCTTGCGCTGGTGGGTGATCGCGAAGCGGTGCGCCTCGTCGCGAAGCCGCTGCAGCAGGTACAGGGCCTCGCTCGTGCGCGGCAGGATGACCGGGAAGTCGTCGTCGGGCAGCCAGATCTCCTCCAACCGCTTCGCGATGCCGCACAGGGCGATATCGGTGCGGCCGGAATCACGCAGGGCGCGAGCAGCCGCTGCCACCTGGGGCTGGCCGCCGTCCACGATCAGCAGCTGCGGCGGGTAGGAGAAGCGGCGACGCCTGCGCGGCGCCTCCTCACCCTCCTGCGTCGCGGGCTCGGCCTCGACCGGTTCGTCCAGGCGGGCGAGACGACGCGTGAGCGTCTGATACATCGAGTCGGTGTCGTCCGTGGTCTCGGTGATCGAGAACGTGCGGTACTGATCTTTGCGCGGCAGGCCGTCTTCGAACACGACCATCGATGCGACGACGTTGGTTCCCGAGAGGTGCGAGATATCGAAGCACTCGATGCGCAGCGGTGCCTCGGCCATGCCGAGTGCCTCCTGCAGATCGGTGAGCGCCTGGGTCCGCGCGACATAGTCGCTCGTCCGCCGGGTCTTGTGCAGGATGAGCGCCTGCTGAGCGTTCGTCGTGGCTGTGCGCAGCAGGCGCTCATCCTGCAC
>NZ_JBJDRJ010000089.1:0-638 GCF_044987415.1 Microbacterium sp. ZW T5_45
GAAGTACGTCGCGGCGAGGTAGCCGCCCTGGCTGAACGACGTGAGCGGGATGTCGTTCTTCTCCATCAGCGCCCGCCAGTCCTTGTTGATGTCGTTGTCGTCGGTGAACGGATAGAACTCGGCAGGCACGTAGATGCCGGCGCCCGCGTTGTCGACCGCCTTCGCGAAGTTCTCGCTGTAGACGCTGGTGAGGTAGAGCCAGGTCACGTCGTCCCAACCCTGTGCGTTGGCGGCCTTGACCTGACCGATCGCGTCGGGCTCGACGGGGTTGATCGCGAGAGCCTTGCAGCCCTGCTCACGCGCCTTCACGATGTACGGCGTGTAGTCGGATGCTCCGTAGGGCACGGTGTCGTCGACGTACTTCGGCTTCTTGCCGGTGATCTCGGTCCACTTGTCGATCGCGGCCTGGTAGGTCGGCCGGGTGGAGCCGGCGATCTCGAGAAGCACGCAGATGTCGTCGAGGCCGAGGACCTCAGATCCGTACTGCAGCGTCAGGGTCATGTCGTTGAACGGTCCGACGTTCGCAGGCGAGATGTTCTCGCTGTCGAAGCATCCCGTGTCCACGCCGATGCCGGGAATGGAGAGGATGCTCTCCTGCTCGTAGTATTTGGCGTTGATCTCGCACTCGATGAGGCTGG
>NZ_JBJDRJ010000090.1:0-579 GCF_044987415.1 Microbacterium sp. ZW T5_45
GGATAAAGTGCGGCGTCGCCCCGACCTCCCTCAAGGCTCCTCTGGCAGGTCATCTTTTCCGCCGCTGCGACAAGCAACTTCGGCCGTTGCACCACGTTTACGGTGCAGGAACCGGAGAGACCAATGCGTCTATTCAACAAGTTGCACGATGCGTTGCTAGTGGCCGTGGTGATCGTGCTGGACCCATACCCTGAGCCGGTCTCCTCAGAGCGAAAAGCGCAACCCTCCGCATTGCCAGATCGTCACCATCTGGCGCCTACCTTGGCGGCCCGGCGCTGTGCTCCACAATCTCACGAATGACGCGGATATCAGTGCCAGGCTGTTGCCTGCCACTGTTGGCTTGATTTCCTGCAGTGTGGTCAGCCCGGCGCTTTCGTGGCCGAGATTGCCCAGGATCGCCGCGGCATCGTCCGGCGTGATGGGGAAATCGGGGATTAGCTGCGCCATGATGCCAGGCGCTTTCGCACGGAACGTCGATTCCGCGTTTGGTTTGGCCATGTTGGCCTCCTTTGATGATGTGTTCGTGATGCGGGACTTCATCCCCCAGGGTGTAGGGTAATGCGGGGGCTCGATGAGCTC
>NZ_JBJDRJ010000091.1:0-578 GCF_044987415.1 Microbacterium sp. ZW T5_45
CCACGTCGACGTAACCAAGTTCGGCAACATCCCCGATGGCGGCGGGCACAAGTTCCTCACCCGCCAGCAGAGCAAGATCAACGCGCGCACGCAGGCGCAGAAGACCGGCCAGCGAGGCCGTGAATACCGCCCACTCATCGGCACCGCGTTTCTGCACACCGTGATCGATGATCACTCCCGCGTCGCCTACGCAGAGATCTGCTCTGACGAGAAGGCAGCCACCGCGATCGGTGTCCTACGCCGCGCGGTCGCTTGGTTCGCCGAGCGCGGCGTCACCGTCGAGCGCGTGCTCTCTGACAACGGATCCGCCTACCGCTCACACGTTTGGGCCGACGCCTGCGCAGAGCTCAGCATCCGCCACAAACGAACCCGCCCCTACCGTCCGCAAACGAACGGAAAGATCGAGCGATTCCACCGCACCCTCGCCGACGGCTGGGCATACGCACGCTTCTACGAATCAGAGACCGAACGGCGAGCAGCACTACCCGCCTGGATGCACTTCTACAATCATCACAGGCGCCACTCCGCCATCGGAGCCCCACCCATCAGCAGGCTCAACAACCTGCCTGGACATCACA
>NZ_JBJDRJ010000092.1:0-557 GCF_044987415.1 Microbacterium sp. ZW T5_45
GGTACCTGGTCTTCAATCCGCTCTATCGAGGTTCGGTCACGGTGATCGGTCCCGAGGACGCCACCGGACTTCCGACTGTCGCGGGCCGCGGAGGCCCGGACAACGAAGTGGCACCTGTGTCTTACACGGATCCGACCTCTGGAGTGCTGGTGACGGGAGACGCAACCGGCAGCATCCCGGATCAAGGCCGGCTGACGCTCGCGTTCCACTACCGAGTGACGTTCGCTTTCGCCGACGGAGTCACGAGCGACTCGACGCAGATCGTCGACTGGGGGCACGCCGCATCCGTGCCGGCTGACCCCGTGCGCCCGGGGTACACCTTTGCCGGGTGGGCATCGTCTGTCGCCGGAACCTCGCCGGGTGACCCGACGATCGCCCCGGTGACATTCACCGCCCAGTGGAACAGCGTCGCGCTCGACGCTCCGGAGATCACGACCCTGTCACTCCCGGATGGAGTCGTCACCGACGCGTACAGTGTGCCCGTCAACGCGATCGGAACCGGCCCCATCACCTTCCAGGTGAGCGCCGGCACACTGCCCGCAGGACTGGTCCTCGAT
>NZ_JBJDRJ010000093.1:0-544 GCF_044987415.1 Microbacterium sp. ZW T5_45
TTGTCGGCCTGATGGCCCTGCATGTCGTGCTGGTCATCCCCTTCAGCATCAGCCTGCTGGTTGCCTCGGTGCAGCAACTCGACCGCGCCCAGGAAGAAGCCGCTCAAAGCCTGGGCGCCGATGGCATCAGGCGCTTCGTGCTCATCGTCATCCCCGGGCTCATGCCGGGCCTCGTGGCCTCGGGCATCATGGCCTTCCTGATGAGCTTTGGCGAAGTCACCGTCACCAGCTTCCTCACCAATGCCCGCACCACCACCCTGCCAGTCCGCATCTATGCCGAAGCAACCTTCGTGCTCGAGCCCACCGTCTATGCGGTATCGGCCAGCATGATGCTGGTAACGCTCCTGGCGCTGGTGGTGATGAACCGCGTCTTCAGCGTCGATCGCCTGCATGTGCGCTGACGCCCGCTATTCGTAATAGATGCCGATACGGCGCTCCCCGATCAGCTCGACGCGGACCGGGGTCTGGTAGATTGCGGTGAGCACATCGCTGGTGATGATGGTTTCCGGCGGGCCTTCATGGGCGATCCTACCGTCCTTCATGC
>NZ_JBJDRJ010000094.1:0-542 GCF_044987415.1 Microbacterium sp. ZW T5_45
ACAACAAGCGTCTCCACGAAGCTCTCGACTACGCCACACCAACCGAGATCGAAGCCGCCTACTATCAATCACAGAACGCCGAACCGGCGCTCACATAGACAACGGAACAGAACCCAGGGCGGTTCAGCCCGCCGTGGGCGTGGTCGTGGTTGTGGTCGATGTCGCACCGGTGCACCGGGGTCTGGCATCCCGGGAACCGACAGTGCTGATCCCGGGCGCGCAGGTATCGGCGCATCGCTGCGGTCGGGGTGTAGGTGTCGGTGTGGGCGATGAGCCCGGTGGGGTCGAGGAACAGGCGTGTCCACCCGCCGTGTGCGCCGGCGAGGTTCCGGGCGATGTCGGGGTCGAGGTCCCCGTACCCGTCCAACAGTGCCGGCCGGTCATCCTGCCCGGCGAGCGTGGTCGCCGTGACCGTGGAGCGTGTCAAATGGTGTGTGTAAGGGGTGGGTCTCCTTATGAAAGGAAGCACACTGGTGGCTATCGACAAGGCGGCGCGTGAGGCGCGGCGGAAGTCTCAGGCGGAGGGCGCGCAGCGTCTGATC
>NZ_JBJDRJ010000095.1:0-529 GCF_044987415.1 Microbacterium sp. ZW T5_45
TCTCGAGGGACTCCGCGAACAGGTCTTCCAGGAGATCAAGGGCCGCACCCTGGAGACCGACCTGTCCGTCCCCAGCCGCCGCGGCGCATGGTGGTACTACGGCCGAACCGTAGAGGGCAGCCAGTACGGCATCCAATGCCGTGCTCCCCTCGCCTCGCCCGACGACTGGACGCCCCCCGAGCTCACCCCGGGCGAGCCCGTCCCCGGCGAGCAGGTTCTCCTCGACGGCAACATCGAGGCCGAGGGCACCGACTTCTTCTCGCTCGGCAGCTTCGAGGTCTCCACCGACGGGCAGCGGATGCTGTACGGCGTCGACGTCGCCGGCGACGAGCGCTACACCCTCCGCGTGCGCGACCTCGCGACCGGCGAGAACCTCACCGACGAGATCCCCGACACATTCGCCGGGGCCTCGTTCTCGCCCGACGGTCGCTTCATCGTCTACACGACCGTCGACGACGCCTGGCGCCCCGACACCGTGTGGCTGCACGAGATCGGCACCCCGGTCGACGACGACGTGAAGCTGTTCACC
>NZ_JBJDRJ010000096.1:0-522 GCF_044987415.1 Microbacterium sp. ZW T5_45
CCTTAGTCTCGTGGTCTCGGTGCTGGGCTATCTGGCGGCGGGGCTGCTGCTGGGGCCATCGGGTCTCGAAGTCATCAACGATCCGGCGTCGGTGCTGCATCTGGCCGAATTGGGCGTGGTGATGTTCCTGTTCATCATCGGGCTCGAAATGGAGCCATCGCGACTGTGGTCGCTGCGTAAGCAGATACTTGGGCTCGGCGTCATCCAGGTGGCGGTTTGCGGGCTGCTGCTGACCGGGGTGGGCATTCTGCTTGGCTTCGCGCCTGCCGTGGCCTTCGTCTTCGGCATGGGTTTCGTGCTGACTTCGACCGCCATCGTCATGCAGATTCTGGGCGAGCGGGGCGAGCTGTCGAGCGATAGCGGGCAGCGCATGGTCTCCATCCTGTTGCTCGAAGACCTCGCCATCGTGCCGCTTTTGGCTGTGGTCGCCATTCTGGCGCCGACGGGCGGGGAAGAAACGCTGGTGAGCCGGTTGACCGGCATTGCCATCGCGCTGGGCGCCATCGGCCTGCTGATTTTCCT
>NZ_JBJDRJ010000097.1:0-511 GCF_044987415.1 Microbacterium sp. ZW T5_45
CTCGTGGGCTCGCGAATTCTGGCGCTGCTGCGTCGGCTCCGAGACGAGGGCGTCGCGATGGTGCTGGTTTCGCACGATCTCGCGGTCGTCGGCGAACTCGCCGATCGAATCCTGGTGATGCAGGGCGGGCGCATCGTGGAGGAGGGCGCGGCGACGGAGATCTTTGCCAGACCGACCCACGCGTTCACGCGGGAACTTCTGGCATCGCGCGCCGCGTTGCCTCCGTCCGCGGACGACGGCGCGTCCTGAACAGGCGCACGGTATGATCGAGGAACACGCATCGATCCGGCATCACCGGGGAACATTCGGAAGAACGGGCCGCGGCCCCAGTAGAACCGAACGGGGCAGGCCCGTCACAGCCGAAGTACGAAGTGGTCCATCGCCCGCCGGGCGGAGGGCAACGCGGGGTGGTACCGCGGTCGAGAGATCGTCCCCGCAGGAGCGAATCACGAGCACCTGCGAGATGAGATGACCTACCCACGATCCTCCTTCGGACCCGCTGCCGATCAGG
>NZ_JBJDRJ010000098.1:0-510 GCF_044987415.1 Microbacterium sp. ZW T5_45
TTTCTCCGACGTGCAAGTCAGGCGTGGTGGCGAGCGCCGCGATCAGTGCCGACAAGCCATTCAGCGTTACATCGTGTCCGATAAAGGGTTCTCCCTTCTTGGTGAGACGATAGCTTGCTGAGGGCTGCCGATTGAACCAGCCGGGCCGCAGAATGGTGTAGTCCAGACCGGATTCCTGGATGATGGCTGCGGAGTCACGGTAGGGATCAAGCGCGCTGCGATAGGTCTCGCCGGGCACTTCGCCATAGATGCCCATGGAACTGATAAAGATCAGCCGCTTGAGACCCGTTTCCCGCATAGCGTCGACAATGGCATGGGCCTGTCGTGCCATGTCACCGGCGAGATTGGCATAGACCACGTCCTGCCCCTGCATGGCGGCCTTGAGTGTGGGCGCGTCAAGGACATCCCCTTCGACGATCCGAACCCGCGCCGAGTCTGGGTTGGCCAGTCGGCTGGCACGGCGCAGGAACAAAGTGAGTTCCGCGCCAGCCTTGAGCAATACGGGCGTCG